>DASVCF010000168.1:0-8431 GCA_036381735.1 Gemmatimonadaceae bacterium
CCCTATTTCGGCGACGCCGAGCCTACGACGGCGGACGAGCTCGTCCCGGTCGGCATCGCGAGCGATCGCGGCTATCTCACCGTGGGGCTGCACATCGACAGCGAGGATTGGACGGAGCCTGGCGTGCGGACGATCATCGACACGACGCTCGCGCAGTTGCCACGCGGCAACGTGATCCTGATGCACGACGGCGGCGGCGACCGCACGCAGACCATTGCCGCGCTGGGCCCGCTCATCGACTCGCTCCGCGCGCGCGGTGACACGCTGGTGCTCGTCTCGGAGCTCATGGGCGTCTCGCGCGCCGAGGCCATGCCGGCACTCGCCGCGCGCAGCGCGCTCGCCCGGGCCGTCGAGCTCGCGTCGTTCGGTTCGGTGGGCGTGCTCGAGTGGGTGTTGTACTGGGTGTTCCTGCTCGCGCTCGTGATCGGCGCGGCACGCCTCTGCTTCATCACGGTGCTGGCCATCGTGCATCGCCTCCGCCGGCATCAGCACGGACACGACGCCGAGTGGTACCGGCCCTCCGTGAGCGTCATCGTCCCCGCGTACAACGAGGAGCGGGTCATCGTCGCCACGGTGCGCAGCCTCCTCGGGCAGGCGTACGGCGGAGAGCTGGAAGTCGTGGTCGTGGACGATGGCTCGCCGGATGGCACGTACGAGGCGGCGATGGCCGAGTTCGGTACTCATCCACGTGTCGCCATCCACCGCAAGCCGAACGGCGGCAAGGCGAGCGCGCTCAACTACGGGCTCGAGCGCGCGCGAGGGGAGATCGTGATCTGCCTGGATGCGGACACCGTCTTCACGCCCGACACGGTGGCGGAGCTCGTCGCGCCGCTGGCGGATCCGACCGTCGGCGCAGTGGCGGGGAACGCGAAGGTGGGGAACCGCGTGAACATCGTCACGCGCTGGCAGGCCATCGAGTACGTCACGAGCCAGAATCTCGACCGCCGCGCCTTCTCGCTCCTCGACTGCATCACCGTGGTCCCGGGCGCGGTCGGCGCGTGGCGGCGCGAGCTCGTCGAGCGCATCGGCGGCTTCAGCGACGACACGCTCGCCGAGGATCAGGACCTGACGCTCGCGATTCGTCGCGAAGGGTACTCCATCGCCTATGCCGACGCGGCCGTCGGTTATACAGAGGCGCCGGATACCGTGCGCGCGCTCGCGAAGCAGCGCTTCCGCTGGTCGTTCGGCACGCTGCAGTGCGCGTGGAAGCATCGCGATGTGCTCTTCCACAGGCGCGCGGGCTCACTCGGCTTCGTCGCGCTCCCCAACGTGTGGATCTTCCAACTCCTCTTCCCGGTGATCTCACCCGTCGCGGACCTCATGTTCCTGTGGAGCCTCGTGTCCGTGTGGATGGTGAAGCAGCAGCACGGCGCGACGTACGCGCTCACGACGCTCGACCAGGTGCTGCTGTTCTACGCGCTCTTCCTGCTCGTGGACTGGCTCGCGGCGATGGTCGCCTTCCTCATGGAGCCCGACGAGGACAAATCGCTCACCTGGCTCGTCTTCCTGCAGCGCTTCGTCTACCGTCAGGTGATGTACTGGGTGGTGGTGCGCTCCTTCCTCGCCGCCGTGCGTGGCCACGTGGTGGGGTGGGGAAAGCTCGAGCGCAAGGCGACGGTGGAAGTGCCGGCGTAGGATCGCTCTGTCATCCCGAGCGTCAGCGAGGGATCTCGGGCAACGAGCGAGATCCCTCGCTGACGCTCGGGATGACACGCTGACGCTCGGGATGACACGCTGACGCTCGGGACGACGGCCGCGGCCGCTACTCCTCCGGCTCTGGGTCCGGCGTGCCGTCGTCCGCGCCGCGACCCGCGATCTCCTCGGCCACACGCTTCGCGTTGCGGCGCTGCACGATGAGGACGATGACGAGCACGCTCGCCGCGAGCGCGATCGCCATCTCCTTCTCGTAGTGATGCACGTGGCTGATGACCCGCACCGCGCTGTAGCCGAAGATCCAGCCGAGGAGCGTGAACAACGCGCTCCAGGTGAACGCGCTGATCCCGCTGCCGATGATGAAGCGGCGGAGCGGCATGCGCGATGCGCCGCACGTGATCGGCAGGAGGAAGCGCGCCCCGTACGCGAAGCGCACGGCGAGCGCCGCGTGCCACGGACGACGCCGAACGGCCCGGAGCAGCTTCCTCACCGTCGCGTGAATCGACGGCCACCGCTTGATGATCCGGATCGCGTGCCGGCGTCCGAGCTCGAACAGCCCGATGTCGGCCGCCCAGCTCCCGAGCGCGCACGCGAGCGCCGCTTCCACGACCCGCAGGTCGCCCTGGTGCGCCGCAAATCCCGCGACCACCGGCGCGGCTTCCTCGATGATGATGCTCGTCAGGCCGAGCGTTACGTAGGCTGACAGTGCCGGCGCTGCGCCAAACAGCGCGCGAAATGCGAGAAGGAAGACGGGCATGGCGCGCTACGCCGCCTCGCGCAACGCGGCCATCGGCGTCTCCGCGAACACCCGGCGTCCGCCGAACACGCCGATCGCGGTGGTGAGGAGCATCATCGCGAGCGCGATCGCCACGAGCGGCGTCACCGACGGCACGAACGCCACTTTGAAGACGAAGTGCATGAGCGCCCACGCGCCGCCGACGCTCAACACCATCCCCGCCGCGCTGCCGAGCAGTCCCAACACCACGTACTCCGCCAGCATGATCCGTCCAATCTGTGCACGGGTCGCGCCGAGCGTCTTGAGGAGCACGGCTTCCCGCAGGCGCTGGCGCCGCGAGGCGGCCACCGCGCTGAAGAGCACGAGCGCGCCGGTCGCCAGACTGAACAAGGCCATGAAGCGGATGGCCACGCTCACCTTGTCGAAGATGCTCCCGATGGCCTGCTGGATGAGCGAGAGGTCGATGCTCGACACGTTCGGCGCGAGCTGCACCGCGTCGTGCTCGAGCTGCGCGCGCCGCGTCACGTCGGCGACACGCGTGAGGAGCACGAACGTCTGCGGCGCGTGCTCGAGCGCCGCCGGCGGAAAGATCACGAAGAAGTTCGGCTCGAAGCGCACCCAGTTCACGTCGCGCAGCGCAGCCACCCGCGTCTTCACCGGGACGCCCTGCACATCCCACGTCAGCGAATCGCCGAGCCCGACGCCGAGCTCCGATGCGACGTCCTGCTCGATCGAGATGGCGTACACGGCGTCCGGTCCGCTCGCCCGCTGGCGTGGCGGCCACGTCCCCGCGACGAGCGTCTCGGAGTTGATCAGGCTGTCGCGATAGCTCGAGCGATACTCGCGACGCAGCGCCCACGTGCGACGCTCCCTCGCCAGCGATGATACCCGCTGCCCATCGATCTCGGCGATGCGCATCGGGACGATCGGGACGCGCTGCAGCACCGGCGCGCCCGCGCGCCGTACCAGCGAATCGAGCGGGCCGATCTGATCGTCCTGGATGTCGAAGAAGGCGAGATTGGCGGCGGATGCGACGTCGCCGAACGAGAGGTTGCGCAGCAGGCTCGTCTGCACGAGGTAGAGCGTGCTCACGAGAAACGCGCCGAAGCCCAGCGCGAGAATGACCGCTCGCGTCTGATTCGCCGGGCGAAACAGATTCGCCACGCCCTGTCGCACCGGGTACGGCCAGTGCTCGCGCAGCACGCGACGCGCGAGAGCCGAGACCGCGGCCGCGCTCGCCCACAGCACGATCACCACGGCGGCGATGGCGGCGCTCATCCACACCCCCTGGCGCACGCGACCCGCCCGCTGTATCGCGATGAGCACGACGCTCGCGACGAGTGCCGCCGCGGCGGCGAGCCGCGCTCCGTCCCGCAGCCACCGACGCGCCGCGCCGCCCGCGTGCTCGTGCCGCAGCGCCTGCAGCGGCGACACCCGGCGGATGGCGAGGAGCGGGAGGAGCGCGAACAGCACCGCCACCCACACGCCGGTGGCCAGCCCGGTGAGGATCGGCACGAGCTCGAGTCGCGTGTGCACCGTGACGGCGACGAAGTCACCGAGCACGTGCGGCAGTGCGAACTGCGTCGCGACGCCGAGCGCTGCGCCCACAGCCGCTCCCACGAAGCCGAGCGCTGCCGCCTCGAGCAGGTAGATGCCGAGCACCTGACCGCCCGTCGCGCCGAGGCACCGCAGCATCGCCACCGTGTCGATCTTCTCGGTCACGTAGGCGTGGATCGCGCTCGCGACGCCGATCCCGCCCAGGAGCAGCGCCACCAGCCCGACGATCCCGAGAAACCGATCGAGCTGCGTGACCGCCTCGGTGAGGTTGCGCTCGGTGTCGGCCACCGTCTGCGCGCGCAGATGCTCGGCGCGCAGCGCGGGGCGGAGCGTGGCGACGAGCTCGCTCGCGCTGATCGTCGGCGGGAGCTTGAGCTGCGCTTCGTACGTGGCGCGACTCCCGAACTGCAGGAGCCCGGTCTCGTCCACGTACTTGTACGGGATGTAGACGCGCGGCCCGAGCGCCGCCGCGACACCCAGGTCGCCGGGGATGTTCTGCAGCGTCCCGATGATCGCGAAGCGCGCGCGTCCGAGCGTGATCGTGTCGCCCACGTGGGCATCCAGCGCGAGGAGGAGGGCAGGGTCCACGAGCGCGTTGTGCGCGCTCTGCAGCGCCGACCATCGTCCGGCGGGTGCGGTCTCGATCGCGCCGTAGTACGGCACGCCGGGCGCGGCGGCGTGCACCTGTACGAGCCGGGTGCGCTTGGTGCGCGGCAGGAGCGCCATCGACGCGAATGTCGTCACGCGCGCGACGGCGATCCCCTGGCGCGACAACGAGTCGAGCAGCGTGTCCGTGGCCGGGTCGAACGGCTGCCGCGACGACAGCGAAAGGTCGGCACCGAGAATGTCGCGCGACTGCTCCCGAATCGATCGCGTGACGTTCGCCGAGTAGGAATCGATGGCCACGAGCGCGGCGACGCCGAGCGCGATCGACGACATGAAGAGGAGCAGCCGCCGCCTCGCGGTTCGGGAGTCCCGCCACGCGAGCGTCGGGATGGCGCGCCACCGCCGCATCATGCCGCGAGCTCGCTGTCGTGCACCACCGCGCCGTCGTTCAGGCGGATCACGCGCCCCGCGCGGTTCGCGAGCGCGGCATCGTGCGTCACGAGCACCACGGTCGTCCCCGCTTCGCGATTGAGCGACTCGAGCAGCTCGATCACACCCGCGCCGGTCACGCTGTCGAGATTTCCCGTGGGCTCGTCGGCAAAGAGCACGCTCGGCGCGTTCGCGAATGCCCGCGCGATCGCCACACGCTGCTGCTCGCCGCCGGAGAGCTGGGCCGGGTAGTGGTGCGCCCGATCGCCGAGCCCGACGCGCGCCAGCAGCTCGCCGGCGCGCGCGGCGGGGTGCGGCTCGCCGCGCAGCTCGAGCGGTACCTGCACGTTCTCCGCGGCGGTGAGCGTGGGGATGAGCTGGAAACTCTGGAAGACGAAGCCGACTTTTTCACCACGCAGACGCGCCCGCGCGTCCTCGGTCATCGTGGTGAGATCCCTGCCGTCGAGGAGCACGGCGCCCGATGTCGGGGTATCCAATCCAGCGAGCAGGCCGAGCAGCGTCGTCTTTCCGCTTCCCGACGGCCCGACGATGGCGACGAATGCGCCGTCCGGGATGGTAAAGGAGACATCGCGGAGCACCTGCAGCTCGCGGTCGCCGCTTCGATAGCTTTTGGTCAACTGCCTGGCAACGAGCATGAGAGTCCGAATCACGGTAATGGCGATGGCGCTGATGCTTCTCGCGAGCGCGTGCAGCCGCGGCGATGCGCCGGCTCACGTCGCGGCGCAGGGGGACAACACCGCGTCCGCACCAGCGCGCGCGCGACCGGCTCGCGCGTCGGCCCAGCCGACCATCCTCTTCGTGGGCACGAGTCTCACCGCAGGGTACGGGCTCGCTGATCCGGATGACGCGTACCCCGAGGTGATCGCGCGACGCATCGATTCCCTCGGCTTAAACTACCGGGTCGTCAATGCCGGTGTGAGTGGCGAGACGTCGGCGGGCGCACTGCGTCGCATGAGCTGGCTCATGCGCGGCCCGGTGAACGTCTTCGTCCTCGAGACCGGCGCCAACGATGGGCTGCGCGGTCTGAGTGTCGATTCGATGCGCGCGAACATCCAGGCGATCTTCGACTCGGTGCGCGCGGCGCACCCGGATGCCAAGCTGGTCTTGCTCGGCATGAAAGCGCCGCCGAACATGGGTCCGAGCTATACGCGCGCGTTCGATGCCGCGTTCCCGGCGCTCGCGCGGCGCAACGACGCGACGTTCGTCCCTTTCCTGCTTGCCGGCGTCGCCGGGGTGGATTCGCTCAATCAGGGCGACGGGATCCACCCGAACGTGCGGGGAGCCGAGCTGGTAGCGGACAACGTGTGGCGCGTGCTGCGCGGCGTGCTCCAGACGCGCACCGCGCTTGACCCGCATCGCACGCACGGGTAGCTTACAAGGCTGGGAACTTTCGATTTCAAAGGCTGTTCGCCGCCCGCGGTGCCGATCGTGCGCGCGGCGGTGTGGAGACAGCCTTTCGTTCATTCTCTCTCTGGTTGGTATCAGACCTATGGCAATGCCCGCTACGCAGATCCGCCGCGGTATGGTGATCGTGTTCGAGGGCGATCCGTGCCGCATCACCGAGTTCCGCCACCACACGCCGGGCAACCTGCGCGCGATGGTGCAGGCGAAGCTCCGGAACCTGCGCACGGGGTCGAGCTTCGAGCACCGGTTCCGCGCCGCGGACTCGATCGAACGCGCGTCGCTCGAGACGCATGACCTCGAGTTCCTGTATCAGGGTGGCGACCTCTACCACTTCATGAATACGGAGAACTACGATCAGCTCGAGATGGACGCCGAGATGCTCGGCGACGCCGCGCAGTGGATGCAGCCGGGGATGCGGATCCAGGCCGAGTACTACGACGGCAAGCCGATCGGCATCCAGCTGCCGAACGCGGTGGAGCTGACGATCACCGAGACGTCGCCCGTCATGAAGAGCGCGACCAAGACCGCGTCGACCAAGCCCGCGGTGCTCGAGAACGGGGTGACGGTGAACATTCCCGAGTTCATCGGCCCGGGCGAGCGGATTCGCGTGAACCCGAATACGGGCGATTATCTGGATCGGGCAAAGTGAGGACGACAGAGAGCAGATAGCAGAGAGCAGAGAGCAGAGAGCAGCCGACAGAGAGCAGGTCGAGCTCCTGGATTTGGCCAGATTGGATGCGCGTTTCCCGCTCGCTGATTCCTGCTCTCTGCTCTCCGCTTTCTGTCTCTCGCCCGTTGCTTCGCCTCCCCTGCGCGATTAATGTTCTGATCTTGGTCAGGAAGCGCTTGTGCCTGACCGATTCTGGTGACTGTAGCTCAATTGGTTAGAGCACCGGACTGTGGCTCCGGGGGTTGTGGGTTCAATTCCCATCAGTCACCCTGATTGACCGGGCACCGGGTGCCGCGTAGGTCCGTAGCTCAACTGGTAGAGCACCGGTCTCCAAAACCGGCGGTTGGGGGTTCAAGTCCCTCCGGGCCTGTAGCTGCTTGAAAAGTGAAGTGATCATTCTCCGCATCGGGCTGTTTGCGAGAGGAGCAGGCTCCGCGGAACGCGGGGCTCGAAGAGTGTACCGCGGTGGCACCACCACCGGCGGTCGCTATGGCGGTATCGTCTAGGGGACTAGGACGGAGCCCTCTCAAGGCTCAAACACGGGTTCGAATCCCGTTACCGCTATACTCGCGGGATGCGGCGTGCCCTATGCGGGATGCGGAACTGCCTCGGGGTGAGGGCCTTCCCTCCACGAGCCGGTCGCATCCCGCACAGCGCATCCCGCATCTCGCGCCTCACGGCCCCATCGTCTATCGGTTAGGACGGCACTCTTTCAAGGTGCAGAGAGGGGTTCGACTCCCCTTGGGGCTATGCCGGCTCGGCGGGGAGAATGGACGGTTGCAGGTGGAAACGTGTTGGGAAGGGGCTGTAGCTCAGCTGGTTAGAGTGCCGGTCTGTCACACCGGAGGTCGCGGGTTCGATCCCCGTCAGCCCCGCTTGCTTGTAGTCGCCGGTCCAGAATGTGAAGCACACGCGACCGTGAGGTTGCGTTGAGAGCCCTGGTGGTGAAATTGGTAGACACGCCATCTTGAGGGGGTGGTGCCGAAAGGCGTAGCGGTTCGAGTCCGCTCCAGGGCATTGCGAGGCCGGCCAGGTCGGGTTCGCGCAGTTGGCCAGCGTAGCTCAGTGGTAGAGCACCCGATTCGTAATCGGGCGGTCGTCGGTTCAATCCCGACCGCTGGCTCTTGGTTGGTCGGGCGATGTCAGTCGCCTAACGAGTGCCCGTGGGGATGACCGGGCGAGCACATGCGAACGCCCTCGTCGATCCGCTACATGGCGTAACCGGAATCGACGAGGGCGCCATGACAGCGGCCTATGCCCCGTGCGCCTCGCGCGTCGCCTCGGTGCGCCATGCCTCGATGATCTCGAGGATGCTCTCCGACGGCTCCCCGCTCTCCGCCCAGTCCAGCGGCGAT
>DASVCF010000169.1:0-2756 GCA_036381735.1 Gemmatimonadaceae bacterium
GTGGGTCAGGCAGTCGCGCCCGATCTGTTGGCGGGCGACGAGTACGAGGGCGCGATCCTGCGCGACGTGGTGCGCGACCGCGAGCCTCGCACGCTCCGCGGCGTGCACCTCCGCGGTGCCGCGCGCCCGGATCGACTGTTCGACGTCGAAGTCCACCCGACGCCGGAGGGCGGCCTCGCCATCATCTTCCGCGATACGACCAAGCGCGAGCGACTGCGCGCGGCGCGCGTGGCGGCGGCCGATGCGGAGGCCGCGAATCAGGCGAAGAGCCAGTTCCTCGGCATGATGAGCCACGAGATCCGCACGCCCATCAACGCCATCCTCGGGTACGCCGAGCTGCTCGAGCTGGGGATCCCCGGTCCGCTCACCGATGCGCAGCGTGCCCAGCTCGGACGCCTGCGCGCGAGCGCCGTGCACCTCATCGATCTCGTGAACGAGGTGCTCGACATCGCGAAGGTGGAGTCGGGGCAGCTCACCGTCGAACGCGAGCGCGCACGCGCGGCCGACGCGGTGAACGCCGCGCTGGCGCTCGTTCGTCCGGAAGCGACGGCGCGCGGTGTCGCCCTCATGGAACAGTGTACGAACAGAAGTGACGATCATTATCTGGGCGACGAGCAGCGAGTGCGCCAGATCGTAACCAATCTGGTCTCGAATGCGATCAAGTTTACGGAGCCCGGCGGGCGCGTCGCGGTGACGTGCGGCACAGTCGATCACACGGAGCCGCAAGCCTCGCGCGGCACCGAGCGCCGCTGGGTCTTCGTGCGGGTCCAGGACACCGGGATCGGCATCGCCGAACAGCAGCTCGGCTCGATCTTCGAACCGTTCATGCAAGTCGCCACGGGCCACGCGCAGCGGCCGAGTGGTACGGGACTCGGGCTCGCGATCAGCCGGCGCCTCGCGCGGCTCATGGGCGGCGACCTGACCGTGGAGAGCGAGCTCGGCAAAGGCTCGGCGTTCACGCTCTGGCTGCCGGCCGCGGACTCCGAGGACGCCGCCGCCATGCGTCACCTCGAGCGCGAGCAGGCAGTGCGCCGCGCGATGCTCATCGGTATCGCGGAGCAGCTGCAGCGCGACATGAGCGCGATCCTGAGGACACACGTCGCCCGGCTGTGCGCGGATCCGAGCATCCCGCAGGCGAGCGAGCTGAGCGATGCCGAGCTCGAGGATCACGCCGCCGCGTTTCTGGCCGACGTCATTCAATCGCTCGGGGTCATCGGAGAGAGCGGCGGCGAAGTGTCGCCGCTGATGCGCGACGGCACCGAGATCCAGACGTTGATCGCGAGCCGGCACGGGGCGCAGCGCTTCCGACTCGGCTGGACCGAGGAGCAGCTCCATCACGAGTTCCAGCTGCTCCGCGAGGAGATGCGCGCCGCGGTGGAGCGCGCCGTTCCGCCGAGCGACCTGCCGGCACTCGACGCCGCATCGGCGATCATCGATCGACTCCTCGAATTCGCGGAGCGCGTGAGCGTGCGCGGCTTCCACCTCGCCGCGGCGGCCATCGAGCGATAGCCTCGGCGACGCAGACCGCCCGGGGCGGACTCCGTGTGAGAGTCCGCCCCGGGCGGATGGACGACGCATCGCGGCGGACGCGCCGCGCAGCGCTTCGGAGGCTATGGATTCGGCGGCCGCCTGTTCCGATCGCGCTCCGCGCCACCCTCGAAGTTCGCCCGGACGTTCCCCTGCTTGTCGATGTCGACGCGCTCCTTCCGCACGTCCGCCTCGACCTCCTGCGTCCCTTCCACCGCGTGCTTCTTGACGATGAGCTCCTCCTTCACCACCGGACGCTTCTCCACCACCACTTCCTCTTCCATGAGCGGGACGCGGATCTCCTGCTCGCCGATGTCGGCGGCGCCCGCCTGCGCACCGCGCTCGGCGCTGATCGGCCGGCGCTCGACGTCCACTTCCTCGCGCATGACCGGCACCTCCCGCTCGACGTGCTCCGTCTCGACGCTCTTGTGGATGTCCACCTCCCCCGCCTGCACCGTCCGCTTGCCGACGGCGAGCTCCTCCTCGGCCAGCGGGATCCGCTGCTCCTGCGCGCCCCCCGGCCGCCGGGCGCCGTAGAAGCGATTTTCGTCGAAGAGCGCGTTGTTGTAGAACTCGGGCCCCGTCGTCCGCGACGGAGCGCCGCCCATGCCCTGCAGTATCGTGTTCTCGGTCTGACGCGAGAACCGATCCCGCTGGTACTCGGGGAAGCCGGCGAGCTGCTGCGCGGTCATCCCCGGCAGCCGCACCGAGTCGTCGTGCTCGTCGAGCTGCGCCGTGCCGAGCGGGATCGCGACCTTCCGGCCGTCCGCGCCCGGCACGTTGTCGTTCAGCTCCACGATCAGGTACCGCGCCTTCTGCGCCTGGAGATCGACGAGCAGGTCATCGACGTCGCCGATGTCCGTGCCGTTCGATGCCAGCACATCCCACCCCTGCACGTGCGGATCGCCCTCGCGTACGTGCCAGCCCTTCGCGTCGCTCAGCGGAATGAGACCGCCGGGCTCGTTGACATTCGTTCGTGTTTGCTTCGCCATCGATCCTCCTGATGCTGCTTTCAACTCGTGTTGCGATCGTCCATCCCGCGGCGCGATCCGCTGCGTCGCGCGGTGCACCGCGCAGTACGTGACGCTCGAAAGGAGGGTGGTGACGGTGCAAGGGATGGGCCCACGGCCCCGTCGCTTCGAAGCACGCGACGCGGTTCGTGCGATCGGGCGTGCGCAGCGTACCGGGGGGGAAGATGACGACGCGGCGCCGAGTCGGAGCTCCGACTC
>DASVCF010000170.1:0-5358 GCA_036381735.1 Gemmatimonadaceae bacterium
CAGCGCGCGCGGCCGGCGCACGTCGCGCCCGCGGCCGATGAAGCGCGCGCGGTCCGTCTCGTACTCCGCCGCGCCCGGCCCGGCGAGCGCATGCGCGAGCCAGAGCACCGGCTCCTCGGCGCTGCGCGGCCTGCGCCACGCCAGCAGCGCCTCGTGCTCCGGCGCCCACGCGGTCTGCACGAACAGCTTCGAGAACGCGGGGTGCGCCGCATCGGCCGCGCGGTCGGCGAGCACCACCTCCGCGTACGTGGTCACCTCGAGCCGGCGGGGGCGCGCGCTGCGGTTCGTCAGCGTGAGGCGGCGGATCTCGCCATCGCAGTCCGGCGACACCTCGACCTCGAGGCGCAGCGCGATGCCCTCATCTTCCCGGCGCAGCTCCGCGCGCGCGACGTAGAAGTGCGTGTGGTAGCGCGCCGGCTCGCGAGGCGCGGGTTCGAGGCCCGCGGACCAGAACTCGCCCGTGTCCAGGTCCCGGATGTAGATGTGGAAGCCATCCCGCTCGCGCGTGGGGTCCGGCGACCAGCGCGTGAGCGCGCGGCCGCTCAGCTCGGAGTACCCCGTGCCCGCCTCGGTCAGCCGGACGGCGTAGCGGCCGTTCGTGAGCACGTGGAGCCGTGACCCGACGACGCGCGATCCGGTCGCGGCGGCCGCCTCCCCCGCGCCGGAACCCGGCCGTGCATCGGCGGCTGGCGGCGCCGGCGGGCGCTCGCGTTCCATGCGGCCCATCACCGGTACTCCAGCACGACCTCGGCGGGAACGCGCCGGATCCGGAGCCCGCGGTCCCTCACCGCCGCCGGCGCGCCGTTCACCGTCGCGCGCTCGACCGGCCGGTCCAGCGGCGAGCGCAGCACGATGCCGCCGCGCGGGATGCGGAGCGCGCCGGCGATGCGGACGTGCACGGCGTCGCCCTCCATGCGCATGTCCAGGTCGAGCGGGCCGTAGTGCGTGCCGAGCCCGCGCACGCGCAGCCCCGGCCCCGCCACCCATTCCGCCGGCACGCCCGCGCCGACGACGAGCGCCGAGTCCGCGCCGCGCTCGTACGCGAACATGTCCAGCACGGAGCGGATGAAGTCCGATCCGACCCAGGTGTGCGGCATGTCCCCGATGAACTTCGGCTCGCGGTACTCCCGCCACACGACCTCGGCCCACTGGTTCCAGCCCGCGGGGCGGCGGTCGCGCAGGAAGTAGTCCAGCAGCTCGTGCGCTTCTGCCTTGCGCCCCATGCGCACCATCGTGCCGACGCTGCGCAGCTCGTACGGCGTGTACGCGTCCCACGCGCGCGTGCCGTCCCGCCGCTCGCGGAACTCGCGCAGGTAGCGGTCGAATGTGGCGGCGAGCGCGGCGGCCGGCAGGTGGTGCGCCTCGTCCACCGGCGCGAGCGCCACCGTCGTGGAAGTCGCGTCGAAGTCGCCGAGCTCCACCGAGCCCGGCAGGTAGTCGATGCCGTGCATTTCCATCGCACGCTGATACGATTCGACGAGGTGCCCGCGGAACTCGTCGCGCAGCGCGCCGAGCCGCGCCGCGTCATCGCGCCTGCCGAGGACGCCGGCGAGGAACGCGGCGTCCTTGAGCCCGCGCAACGCGAACAGGTCGTCCCAATAGGAGTGCATCGGCTTCGCGGAGTAGCCCTCGTGGCTGATGGACTGTGGGAGGATGCCGAAGTAGGCGCGCTTCTCCGGAGTGCGGTACTCGGGAGTCATCCGCTCGGCGCGGAGCGTGTCTATGTACGCCACCGCTCCCGCGATGTGCGGCCACATCCTCTCGAGGAAGGCGTGGTCGTGCGTGTAGCGGTAGTACTCCATGACGAGGAAGATCAGCTCGCCGTGGCTGTCGTTCTCGGGCACCGGGTCAGCGCCTCGCGAGTCCACGCAGCAGGGGACCTTCCCGCTCGGGTACTGGAAGGGCGCGTACCACTCGGCGAAGTCGCGCACCGCACGAGGGTAGCCCATGCGGAGAAGAGCGGCCGACTCGAGCGAGCCGTCGCGGATCCACGAGCGCGAGTACGAGCGCGACCCCGGCTGGATGCGCGGCCCGTCGCGGTTGATGAGGATGTAGGCGATGGTAGTGCGCAGCGTACGCACGACGTCCATCGCGGCGGGCGGCAGCTCGATCCGGACACGGTCGAGAAGGGCGGCCCACTGCTCTTCCGCGGCGGCGAGCGTGCGCTCGACATCCGCCGAGTCGCGGAGGAGACGCATGGCAGTGCGCGGCGAAGACCGCGATGAATCACTGGCATCGCCCACCGGGAAGGGGAGCTCGATCGCCACGTCGCGCGCAGCGCCGGGCGGGATCACCAGCGCGAAGGCCAGCGCGCCCGATGCCCGGCCGGCGGAATCGGTCGCGGTACCCCGCGCGGGGAGACGCCCCTCGCGCAACCGCGGCGCGACGCCACCCTCGTCGAAGCTCGCTGCTCCAAACGTGGCGCCGCGCGTCACCGGGATCACGCGCCGGTCGCCATTCACCACTATCGCATCGCCCTCGCGCGCGATGCTCCTGATCGGCGCGACACCACCCGGAACGTTGAGGAACTGCCAGGGCGGGTTCACCTGGAAGGGACGGATCGCCAGGAAGAGCGTGGCCCTCAGCGTATCGCTCGCCGTGTTGCGCACCCGATAGCGCGCGACGAGCGTGGACGCGGTGGAGTCGCCGTACGCGAACACGGTGGTGGTGAGCGAGAGCTTTCCGGCATCCCACTCTGCCGACGGGATCGGCAGGTAGCCCCGCGCCAGCGACTGTGTTCGCTCCACATCCGCCCAGGTGATGAGCCGTCCGTCACGATAGAGGAAGGGCTCGACCGAGAAGCTTCCCCTGTCGCTCTCCAGCATCCCGTCCTCGTTGAGCAGGCCGTTGTGGTACCCACCGTCGACGCCGACGATCGTCCAGTACGACTGCTCCTCGTAGAGGTAGCGCGGAAAGCTGCCACGCGGAGCGTCGGCCGCGATGTGGCGGAAGAGAGCGTTCGCGGAATCCGCCCACCCGGGCGGCTGCACTATTACCTCGCGCAACGCATAGCCGTCGCCCTCGCCGCGTCGCATCGCGATGCGGAGCCAGCGCGACTCGCCGTAGCGGAGTGGGATGTAGTCGCGCCCACCGTCGCTCCCTCGCACCGTATACGCCGCAGTCCAGCGCCGGCCGTCGGACGATGTGTCGACGCTGTAGTCGGCAGCATGCGCGCCCGCCGCCCAGTCGATGGTGAGGCCGCCGTACTCGCGCACGCGCTGGAAGTCGGCCGCGAGCCACTGCTCGCCTCCCGCACCGCTTCTCCATACGGTGCTCGTGTCGCCATCGAAGGCGAGCGCGGGCTCGCTCTTCGCGGCGCTCGACGACGCGCTCACCGCGGGAACGAGATCGTACGGGCGCGGCGGAGGGAGCGTGCGCAGCGTGAGGTCATCTACCCACACCGTGCCGCGACCGCCGTGTCCAGCGGTGACCACTATCTCGATGGCCGCTATGTGCTTCGGCTTCCCGCCGCCGATCGGCCCCCAGGCGAAGGAGATGTCGCGCGCGCGGTAGCGTACGCGCGTCCACGACTCGCCGAACTCGAAGTTGGGCGCGTTGTGCCACCACACATTGTCGCCGGTGGAGTCGAGAAGCTTGAACTCGAGGTTCTGCGGCGGCGTCTCACCGCGCACCTGGAAGTCGAACTCGTAGTTTTCCGGGAGGTCGATATCCACCTTCCGCCGCGCGATCGCATATCCCGCGTGCCCGTGGAAATCGAAGTCGAGGCGCATCACACCGCCGCCGCGACCGGTGTCCTCGTGGATGTCGAGCGACACGCCGTCGGAGGGGTGCGGGCTCCACGCGGAAACGCTCTCGAAGGAGTCCAGGGTGCGCAGCTCGCCGCGTCCTTCCTGCGCGGCCGCGCTGAAAGGCGCTGCCACCAGAACACAAGCAACGACCGATACGAGAACCGACGCCGACCTCATCACACCCTCACCCTCTCTCACCCCTTCACCCCGCCAGCGAGAATCCCCTGCACGTAGTAGCGCTGCAGGAAGAGGAACACCATCAGCACCGGGAGTACGGTCACTACCGATCCCGCCATCATGAGCTCCGTGTCCTGCACGTGCTCCCCCGAGAGACTCGCGAGCGCCACGGGGAGGGTGAACTTCGACTGGTCGCTCAGCACGATGAGAGGCCACATGAAGTCGTTCCAGGTGGCCAGGAAGGTCCAGATCGCGAGCGTGGCGAGGATCGGCGTCACCACGGGGAGCACCACCGACAGGTAGATCCTGAACTCCCCCGCGCCATCTATCCGCGCGGCGTCGAGCAGATCCTCCGGTATGTCGAGCGCGTACTGCCGCACGAGGAAGATCCCGAAGATGCTCGAGAGCGATGGGATGATGACTCCCCAGTAGGTGTTGATGAGCCCCATCTCCTTGAACATCAGGAAGAGCGGGAGCATGGCCACCTGCACGGGCACCACGAGCCCCAGAGTGAGGATCCTGAAGAGCCGCTCGCGCCCGCTGAAGCGCAGCTTCGCGAAGGCGTAGCCAGCCATCGAGTTCACGAAGAGTGACACGAAGGTGACGACGAAGGAGATGATCACACTGTTCAGCACGTAGCGCCCCATGGAGAAGCGCGTGAAGATCTCCCGGTAGTGCGCCAGCGTCGGATGGCTCGGGAGGATGCGCGGCGGGTAGCTGTTCGCGCCCCCGGTCTGCATGAACGACGCCGAGATCATCCAGAAGAGCGGGAAGAGCGCCACCACCGCGCCCCCTATCAGCAGTGCATAGAGGAGCACCCGCTTGACGCCCGCGCGCCTCACGCCCGCCTCCTCTCCAGCCGGAACTGGATGAGCGTCCACGCCAGTATGATCACGAAGAGCAGGAACGCGATCGCCGCCGCGTTCCCCATCCTCCACCACCGAAAGCCCTCGGTGTACATGAAGAGAACGAGACTCGTGGTCGCCTTGAGCGGACCGCCCTGCGTCATCACGTACGGCTCGGCGAAGAGCTGGAAGTAGCCGATCATCGTCACCACGCCCACGAAGAAGAAGGTGGGCGCGAGCATGGGAAGCGTGATGCTCCGGAACTGCCTGAGTGCGCCGGCGCCGTCTATCCGCGCCGCCTCGTACAGGTCGTCGGGCACCGCCTGAAGGCCGGCGATGAAGATCAGCATGTTGTAGCCGAAGTTCTTCCACACGGCGAGGAGGATGATCGCCGGCATCGCCCAGCGCGGATCGCCCAGCCAATCGATGGGCGAGATTCCCACCCAGCCGAGCATGTAGTTGAGGAGCCCGTAGCGCGGGTGGTAGAGGTAGCGCCACACGATCGCCACCGCCACGAGAGTGGTGACGAAGGGGACGAAGTACACCGTGCGGAAGAGCCCCTTGAGCCGTACGGCCTTCGCGTTCAC
>DASVCF010000171.1:0-3202 GCA_036381735.1 Gemmatimonadaceae bacterium
GAAGGCGATGAGCACGATGAACACGAGCGCGCCGTACTTCGCGATCGTGGTGATGTTCTGGACCAGCGCGCCCCAGCGGATGCCCACGTAGTTGAAGCACGCGGTGAGCGCGATGGCCGCCGCGGCCACGTAGTGCACGTACGCGTCGTACGGCGCGACGCGCGGGTCGTGCCCCAGCACGCGCAGGTAGTACTCGGCGAACGTCGTCGCGACGGCGCCGAGCGAGGCCGCGCGGATGAGCACGAGCTCGGACCAGCCGAAGAGAAAGGCCGGCAGCCGCCCCCACGCATCGCGAATGAAGACGAAGAGCCCGCCGGTGTACGGGAGCGCGCCCGCGACCTCGGCGAGCGTGAGTGCGCCGCACAGCGCGAAGAGCCCGCCAATGGTCCAGACGGCGAGCATCGGGAGCGGTCCGGGGAGCCGGTCCGCGATCCCGGCGGGCGAGCGGAAGATGCCGGAGCCGATGGTCGACCCGATGAGCACGGCGATCGCGCTCAGCAGCCCGAGGCGACGCGGGAGGGTGGAGCGGTCGTTGGAGGGCATGAGGCTATGGTAGCGTGCGGGATGGGGGGAGGGCAATAGAAAGTCGATCAGTGGGTCAGTGGGTCAGCGGGTCAGAAAAAGCCCGGAAGGCGAGACTCGCCATCCCGAGCGGAGCGAGGGATGACAACCCTGCGCTCGGGATGACAGTCATATGGGCCGTTCCTGACTCACTGACTCACTGACCCACTGACTCACTTCTCTTCCGCCCTCCATTCCCCTACGCCGACTCCGATCCAGGGTTGACCCCCCTACCCACCAGTGCGAGCTTTCGTTCACTTCCGTACCGTGCATTCTTCTTGCACGGCCACCCGTGTCCAACCGACTGGATTCAAGCTTGGCAGACTTCGTTTTCTGGCTGGCCGTCGTGTGCTGCCTCGTCGCCTACATCGCCATCACGCGCTCGGCGCTGCGTGCGTCGTCGCCGGCGAATGATGCACCGGCGAACGTGCCGCGCCCGCGCCGTGCGATCGAAGTCGCCTGGACCATCCTTCCAGCAGTCGGGCTCGCGTTCGTGCTGCTGAGTACGTGGCACGCCATCCACCAGCCGCAACTGCCTCCGTTCATGCCGCCCGGCGCCGCGCAACAGATGCATGACCCGCATTCCATGCACGACATGCCCGGTATGGAGCACGCGGCCCCGAGAGGATAGAGAGTGAATTCGCTTCGGCGATTGTCATACGTTGCACTCGCGCTCGCCTATCTACAGATCGTTTTCGGCGCCATCGTTCGCATCACGGGCTCGGGGCTCGGGTGCGGCGACCACTGGCCGACGTGCACGGGCGAATGGTTCCCGCCGCTCACGAGCACGCATCTGATCATCGAGATCACGCACCGCTTCATCGCCGCATCGCTGTTCGTCGCCATCGTGGCGCTCGTGGTCGTCGCGTGGGCGAAGCGCGACGAGCCCGGCGTGAGCGGACGCGGCGGCGTGCTGCGCGCGGCGGGGCTCGCGATGGGACTCTGGTTCGTCCCCGCGATCTTCGGCGCCATCACCGTGTGGCTCGAGCTGCCGCCGCTCGTGATCGTCGTCCACCTGCTGCTCGCGATGACGCTGCTCGCGGTGCTCGCGGTCGCGGTGATCCGCGCGGGCGGACTCGGCGGACGCGCGGCGCGCGCTGGCGGCGTGTCCAGTCGCACCGCGCGCGGCGCCTTTGCCGCAGCCGCGCTCGCGCTGATCGTCGTCGCGATGGGCGCCATGACCGCGAACGTCCCGGCCGCGGCGGCCGCGTGCCACGGCTTCCCGCTGTGCAACGGCCAGCTCGTACCGCAAGGCGGGCCGCAGCACGTGCAGGTCACGCACCGCGTGCTCGCGTTCCTCCTGTTCTTCCACGTGATCGGGCTCACCATCGCCGTCGCGAAGCGGCGCGAATCGCGGGTCGTGGTGCGTGCGGCGCGCATCGGGCTCAGCGCGATCATCCTGCAGATCTGCGTCGCGGCCGCGCTGGTGTCGCTGTACCTGCCGCCCGCGCTGCAGTCGCTGCACGAGGCGGTCGGGACGCTCGTCTGGCTGTCGCTCTTCTCGTTCGCGCTCCTCGCGCGGATCGGATCGCGGAGCGCGACGGTCGACGATGAGCGCGCGGTGGCGGGAGCGACGCTCGCGAGCGCCGGCTCGCGCATGAGCGCCGGCGCACTCGCGCGGAGCGCCAGGCCATGACCGGCGCCGTCATGACCGACGAGCGCACGACGTCGCTCACGCGCGACCTCGTGATGCTCACCAAGCCGCGGATCATCTCGCTCCTCCTCGTCACGACCATCGCGCCGATGTACGTGGCGGGACACCCGAGCCTGATGCTCGTGCTCACCGTCGCGGTGGGCGGCTACCTCATGTCCGGCGGCGCGAACGCGGTCAACATGTACATCGACCGCGACATCGACATCCGCATGGCGCGCACTCGACTGCGCCCCATCCCGAGCGGCCGCATGGCGCCGTGGGCGGTGCTCGCGTTCGGCGTGCTGCTCGCGACGACGGCCACCGCGCTCTTCGCGATCGCCGTGAACGTGCTCACCGCGGCGCTCGCGCTCGCGGGGTTCTACTTCTACGTCTTCATCTACACGCGCTGGCTCAAGCGCCGCACGCCGCAGAACATCGTGATCGGCGGCGCGGCGGGCGCGTTTCCGCCGCTCGTCGGGTGGGCCGCGGTCACGGGACGCATCGACCTCGCGGCGATCTATCTCTTCCTGATCGTGTTCTACTGGACGCCGCCGCACTTCTGGGCGCTCGCGCTGCTGAAACGGAACGACTACGGACGCGCCGGCGTGCCAATGGCGCCGCTCGTCTGGGGCGACCGGGAGACGATGTGGCAGATGTTCTGGTACACGATCGTCCTCATCCCGATCACGCTCCTCCCCGCCGCGTTCGGCGCGTTCGGGATGTTCTACGCACTGTCCGCGCTGATCCTCGGCGGCATTCTCCTCGCCGGCGTGATCCGCGTGATGCGCGCGAAGGACTGGACGGTGCCCGCGTGGAGCGTCTACAAGTACTCGCTCCTCTACCTCGCGCTGTTGTTCGCCGCCATGGGCGTGGACCGCGCCTTCTTCTGATGCGATTCGTGCGAGAGGCGATGTCATGGCTCGCAGAGTGAACGGCACGGGATCAGCGGCGGATCAGCGGACGGGACGCAAGCTCCCCTCCCCCACCGCGCTGCGCCCGCTCTTCCGG
>DASVCF010000172.1:0-3142 GCA_036381735.1 Gemmatimonadaceae bacterium
TCGCACAGCGCGATGACCTCGGGCAGCGTCGATCGAGCGGTCTCGGGATCTCCGAGGCGCAGCGCCGCCTCCGCCCCGAGCACGGCGAGTTCCGGATGCACTCGCCGCGCGACGATCTGCCCATCGAGCGATGCCCACACCGCCGCCCACTCGCCCGCGTCCGCGTGGGCGCGGGCGGTGGAGAGCAGCATCTCGAGATCGGGAGGCAGCGACATGTGGACGCGTCCGTGAGCGGTGGTCAGTAGGCGATCGCGTATCGCGTGAACCCTGGCACATCGGCCTCCACTTCATCCGAATCCGCCAGCGACACGCTCGTCGGCAGCATCAACCACGGCTGCCCCACGGCTTCCTGCCGCCAGAGCGCGAGCAGTGGCTGCAGCGCCAAGTCCAGCGTGCCCACCTGTCCGTCGCCGTTCAGGTCCAGGCTCGCCTCGCGGTAATCGAGCGTGAGGTGCGCCGGTGCCGACGGCGCGAACGTGAGCCCCGCGGGCTCGAACTGTACGATCATCTGCGCGGTATCGACCACCGTGATCGTGATGGGGAGCGAATCCCCCGGCGCGATCGGCGTGCCATCGGGACGGTTGACGAGCGACCCCGCGCGCACGTGGAAGCGGAGAAACTCCGTCGAATCCGTATGGCCGGCGCGCGCGTGATACCAGAGATGGACCGTCGTGTCGCGCCCGCTCACGGCGTAGAACGTCAGCGTCTTCTGCGCCAGCGGCGGCGTGCTGTCCGTGGTCTGCATGAAGTGCATCTCGCTGTCCGTCCTGCCGCCGGCCGAACCGCCGAGCGACGAGGTCGAGTCCCCACAGGCGGCGGCGAGCGCCGCGCCGATCACCATCGTCGCCAGCATCACGCATCGAGCGCCTGGCGTCGAACGAAAATCAATCATTGATGTTCTCCTGCATCGGGCTTTGATCATCGGTGGCGTCGAGCAGCCGCTGCAGCCGCGGCCGCGAGACGCCGAGTCGTCGAGCGGCTTCGCTCTTGTTCCCATCGCACAGCTCGAGCATGCGCACGGCGGCCGCGCGGACGATGGTGCTCAGCTCGGCGGGGAACGGAAGGCCGTCGCCCTGCGCCACTGGCGAGCCGGCATCGAGCGCGAGATCCGCGGCGTCGATCTCGACGCCGTCGCTCAGGAGCACCGCGCGCTCCATCGCGTTGCGCAACTCACGTACGTTGCCGGGCCACGGGCGAATGAGCAGCGATCGCTCCGCCCCCGCCGTCAGCGTGGGCTCGCGCACGTCGTACTCCTCCGCGAAGCGCGCGAGAAAGTGTCGCGCCAGGGGGAGGATGTCCTCGCGTCGCGAGCGGAGCGGCGGGATCTCGAGCGGGATCACGTTCAGGCGGAAGTAGAGATCCTCGCGGAACTCGCGCCGCCGCACCGCGTCCGAGAGGTCCACGTGCGTGGCCGCGAGCACGCGCACGTCCACCGGGATGTTCCGCGTTCCGCCAACGCGGCGCACCATGCGCTCTTCGAGCGCGCGCAGCAGCTTCCCCTGCAGCGCGAGCGGCAGATGCCCGATCTCATCGAGGAAGATCGTCCCGCCGTTCGCGACCTCGAACAGTCCTGGCTTGGCGGATGTCGCATCGGTGAACGCGCCCTTCTCGTGACCGAACAGCTCGCTCTCGAGCAGCGTCTCGGGGATCGCGGCGCAGTTGACGTCCACGAACGGCGCCTCGCGTCGCGGTCCGTTGTAATGAATGGCGCGCGCGAGCAGCTCCTTACCCGTACCCGTCTCGCCGGTGATCAGCACGGTGACGTTGCCATGCGGGATCACACGCGAGGCACGATCGAGCGCGGCACGGAGCGCGGCGCTCGTGCCGAGAATCCCCTCGAAGCGATACTTGGCCTCCTCGCGCGCCGCGAATCGACGGCGATTCGCGAGCGCCTGCAACCGATCCGCGCGCTCCCTGAGCCACGCGCGCAGCAGATCGTAGTCCTGCGGGAGCGCGAAGTACTCCGATGCCCCAGCACGCACGAGCGACACGGCCAGCCGATGGCTCGCGACGGCGCCCACGGCAGCCACTTCGGCGTTGCCGGGCGCGATCTTGCGCAGCATCGCGTCGAGCTGCTCCTCCGCTCCGCCCGCGGCGATCACGCCCACCGATCCGTTCAAGCCAGCGAATGCCGCGGGCTCGACGACGGTGACGAGCGTGAGCCCGCACTCGGCGGCGAGATCGGGCCACATGGCGATGAAGGAATCGCTGAGGGAGAGGAGCGTGAGAGTCGGCACGGAGAGAGCGGCCGGGAGCACGTAGCTCCCGCCGCGGTTCGGGTTAGTGATGCGGTTCGGATGAGTAATGAGTTGCGCCGTCGTCACGCCCGGCCTCGAAGCATGGCGCGCGCCGCGGCGCGGCGTCCGGTTCGATTGTCAGAAGCGACGATCCGACAACGACATGCGCAATCACGGCAGCGCGCGCCTGGCCGGCCGGTGCGTAACGAACCGTGTCACCGCGTATTGTTTCGATGCAGGAGCACCCGCGTGATGACGACTGTCCGGTACACCGCCGTCCCGAACGCTCCGATCCCGAGCACGAGCACCGTGCCGGCGAGCAGCGTCCCCGGCGCCCACCCGGCGCGTGTCGTCACGATGCCATCGAACAGCGACGCGAGCACGAGCAACACCAACCGCTCGGCGCGCTGCATCACGCCGCCCTTGCACTCGACGCCGAGCGCTTCGCCGCGCGCGCGGGTGTAGCTCACGAGGAGCGAGCTGCCCAGAGCGAGTGCGACGGCGACCGTCTGCCACACGGGTCCGTGCGCCACGTACACCGCGAGTCCGATAAAGGCGAAGGTCTCGGCAAAGCGGTCGAGCGTCGAATCGACGAACGCGCCGTGCGGCGCGACGAGTCCGCGCGCGCGGGCGATGCGGCCGTCGAAGATGTCCGCGAGCCCGCCGCACAGCACGAGCCACCCGCCGAGCGGGAGCGCGCGCATGGTGTAGGCGACGCCCGCCGCGAAGCCGAACGCGGCGCCGAGCAGGTTGAAGAGATCGGGCGAGACGCGCGCGCGTACGAAGCCGCGCTCGAGCGGCGAGAGCATCCACATGAGCCAGTCGCGCACCCAGTAGCCGATGAGGATCGACTTGGGGCGCTTCGCGACTTCGGCGTCGAGCGGACGACCGCGCGCGATCACGGC
>DASVCF010000173.1:0-14463 GCA_036381735.1 Gemmatimonadaceae bacterium
GGCCGAGATTCCTCGCTGCGCTCGGAATGACATCTCCATCAACCAGATCCCTCGCTCACGCTCGGGATGACAGTCGTCCGCTCCTCCTTGACAGCCGCCCGCTTCTCCTTGACACCGTCACGCCTCACACTCTATACTCCCGATGACCTTCACACACGCACTCGCATCCTGATGTCGCACATCGCCGCGCAGCTCCTCCTTAGCCTCCTTATTACCGCCCTGCTTCTTAGCCAGGGCATTTCGGCGTTTGGGAGGCGCGCGGTGTAAGCGCAGCGCGTGCAGCAACGGCCCCTCCCGAACTCCGGGAGGGGCCGTTTTCGTCTCAGGCCCTTCCCGAACCCGGGGAGGGCCTTCGTGTTTGGAGCGCCGTACCGATCGCCGCCCCGTTCGGGGGCATGCACGACCCACACACGCCCGGAGACCGCCCCGTGTCGTACCCGCAAGACTTCACCCACACGCCGGTGATCGAACGCGAGACCGCGCTCGTGAAGCTTCACGCCTCCACCACGAGCCGAGCCGCGATCGCGACGCTCGTCCCCACCTTCGGCGCGAAGCTCGTGGACGAGGACGGCGGGGCGCTCCTGATCGAGCTCACCACGACGCCGGCGCAGATCGAGCGCTTCATCGAGCAGGTGCGGCCGTACGGTATGAAGGAGCTCACGCGCACGGGGCGGATCGCCATGGTGCGCGGCGCGCCGCTCCATCGAATGGGCGTGCCGCTTCGACTCGCCGCTCAGCGCCACATGAGCACCGCCGAGCGCGGGGTCGATCCGCTCATCACGTTCGCCTCCTTCCGCTCGCAAGCCGACGGAGCCGCCTGATGAACGACCACGTTCGCATCTTCGACACCACGCTGCGCGATGGCGAGCAGGCGCCCGGCTGCACGATGACGCTCCCCGAGAAGCTCGAGATGGCACGGCAGCTCGCCCACCTCGGCGTCGACATCATCGAGGCGGGTTTCCCCGCCGCCTCACCCGGTGACTGGGAGGCGGTCCACGCCATCGCCCGCGAGGTGGGCACCCCAGACGGTCCGATGATCTGCGCGCTCGCGCGCACGAACACGAAGGACATCGACGCGTGCTGGAGCGCGATCGAGCCGGCCGCGACGAAGCGGATCCACACCTTCCTCGCCACCTCCGACATCCACCTCGAGCACAAGCTCCGCATGAGCCGCGCGCAGGTGCTCGACACGGTGGGACACATGGTGGCCTACGCCAAGGATCGGTGCGCCGATGTCGAGTTCTCGCCCGAGGACGCCGGCCGCTCCGATCCGCAGTTCCTGCATCAGGTGCTCGAGGTGGCCATCGAAGCCGGCGCCACCACGCTCAACATCCCCGACACCGTCGGCTACCTCACGCCCGATGAGTACGGTGCGCTCATCGGCGGCATCCGCAAGCACGTGCGCGGCGCGGAGCGCGTGGTGCTCTCCACGCACTGCCACGACGATCTCGGACTCGCCGTGGCGAACTCGCTCGCCGGCGTGCGTGCCGGCGCGCGGCAGATCGAGTGCACCATCAACGGCATCGGCGAGCGTGCGGGGAACGCGTCGCTCGAGGAGTGCGTGATGGCGCTGCACACGCGGCGGCACTTCTACGGCGTGGAGTCTCGCGTCAACACGCGCGAGCTCACGCGCGCGTCGCGCCTCCTCTCGGCGTGCATCGGGATCCACGTCCCGCCGAACAAGGCGATCGTCGGCGCGAACGCGTTCGCGCACGAGGCGGGCATCCATCAGGACGGCGTCCTCAAGCACCGGCTCACCTACGAGATCATGAGCGCCGAGCTCGTGGGACAGGACGGCAACTCGCTCGTGCTCGGCAAGCACTCCGGCCGCCACGCCTTCCGCACGCACCTCGAGGGGATGGGCTACCGGTTGGAGCACGACGAGCTCAACCGCGTGTTCGCGCGCTTCAAGGCGATGGCCGACACGAAGAAGCTCGTCGACAACCGCGACATCGAGATGCTTCTGGCCGGCGCCGAGTCGCGCACGGCCCTGCAGATGGAGACGAAGTCCCGATGACCGACGACCGATCATCAACTGACGACCGATCATCAACCGACGACCGATCATCGACCGACGACCGATCATCGACTGACCACCGACTATCAGCTGACGACCGATCACCGATCGCTGCCGCGGGCCCTCCACTCGGACAAGGGCTCTACGACCCGCGCAACGAGCGCGATGCGTGCGGCATCGGCTTCGTCGCGCACATCAAGGGCGAGCGGTCGCACGACATCATCGGGCAGGCGCTGACGTTGCTCGAGAACCTCTCGCATCGCGGCGCGGCCGGATGCGACCCGTGCACCGGCGATGGCGCGGGGCTCCTGCTGCAGCTCCCGCACGCGTTCCTGCGGCGCGCCTGCGCGGCGCTCGGGATCGCACTCCCGGCACCCGGGTGCTACGGCGTCGGGATGCTCTTCCTCCCGGGCGATGCTGCCGATGGCGTTGCATGCGAGCGCGCGCTGGAGCGCATCGTGGCCGAAGAAGGCCAGCACTTCCTCGGCTGGCGCGATGTGCCGACCGACGATGCACACCTCGGCCCGCTCGCGCGCGGCAGCCGTCCGGTCATCCGACAGGCGTTCATCGCGAGCGACGGGCTCGGCCGCCAGGCGTTCGAGCGGAAGCTCTACGTCATTCGACGGCGGTTCGAGCACACGATCGCCACGTCCGATCTCCGCGCGCGCGGCGAGTGCTACGTCGCGAGCCTCTCGGCGGCGACGATCGTGTACAAGGGGCTCCTCCTCCCGGAGCAGCTCCCACGTTTCTACCGCGATCTCGCCGATCTGGCGGTGGTGACCGCGCTCGCGCTCGTCCACTCGCGCTTCGCGACGAACACCTTCCCCACCTGGGCGCGCGCGCACCCGTATCGCTACCTCTGTCACAACGGCGAGATCAACACGCTCAAGGGGAACGTGAACTGGATGCGCGTGCGCGAGGCGCGCATGCGCTCGTGCCGGTTCGGCGACGACCTGCCGAAGCTCTTCCCCATCATCGGCGAGGATCAGAGCGACTCGGCGTGTCTCGACAACGCGCTCGAGCTCCTGGTGATGAGCGGCCGCCCGCTTCCGCACGCGCTGATGATGCTCATCCCGGAGGCGTGGGCGGAGCACGAGCACATGGATCCAGACCGCCGCGCCTTCTACGAGTACCACGCCGCGCTCATGGAGCCGTGGGATGGACCGGCCGCGGTCGCGTTCACCGACGGCACGCGCATCGGCGCCACGCTCGACCGCAACGGGCTGCGTCCCGCGCGGTGGCTGGTGACGTGCGACGATCTCGTGGTGCTCGCCTCAGAGGCGGGCGCGCTCCCGTTCCCCGCCGATCAGATCCGCGCGAAGGGGCGACTGCAGCCGGGGAAGATGTTCCTCGTCGATACGGCCAAGGGGCGCATCGTCGACGACGACGAGATCAAGCGCGCGATGGCCACGCGGCGGCCGTACCGCGAGTGGGTGGATGCGCACGCGCGGACGATCGATGCGCTCGCGCAGGCGCGCACCGCGCCGCGTACCGAGGCTGCGACGCTGCGGCAGCGCCAGCGCCTCTTCGGTTATACCGACGAAGAGCTCCGCATGGTGCTCGCGCCGATGGCCGCCGATGGGCAGGAGCCGGTGGGCTCCATGGGTACCGACACGCCGCTGGCCGTGCTCTCCGAGGAGCCGCAGCTCCTCTTCAACTACTTCAAGCAGCTCTTCGCGCAGGTCACCAACCCGCCCATCGATCCCATCCGCGAGCAGCTGGTCATGTCGCTCGCGATGCCGCTCGGTCCCATACCGAACCTGCTCGGCGAGCGGCCGGACGATGCGCACCGCATCTGGACGAGCTCGCCGGTGCTCACCGATGCCGAGCTCGACGCGGTGCGGACGATGGGCGATCCGCGGCTGCGCTGGGCGACGCTCGAGATGTCGTGGCCGGTCGGGCGCGACGCTTTGACGATGACCGATGCGGTGGCGTCGCTCTGCCGCCAGGTGGAGGCGGCCGTGCGCGATGGATGCAAGATGCTCATTCTGAGCGATCGCGGCGCGAGCGCCGAGCGGGCGCCGATCCCCTCGCTGCTCGGCGTCGCCGCGGTGCACCACCACCTGATCCGCGCGGGGGTGCGCACCGGCGCCAGTCTCATCGCGGAGACGGCGGAGGCGCGCGACGTCTCCCACATCGCACTGCTCGTGGGCTACGGCGCCGCGGCGGTGAATCCGTATCTCGGGCTGGAGACGGTCGCCGACATGGTGCGCGACGGCGTGCTCCTCTCTGGGACGGATGCCGCCACCGCGCAGAAGCAGTACGTGAAGGCGATGGGCAAAGGACTGCTCAAGGTCTTCTCGAAGATGGGGATCTCCACCGCGCAGAGTTACTGCGGCGCGCAGATCTTCGAGGCGATTGGACTCGGGCGCGAGCTCATCGAGCAGCACTTCACCGGTACGCCGTCGCGCATTGGCGGGATCGGGATGGAGAGCATCGCCGAGGATGTGCTGCGTCGCCATGCGAAGGCGTTCGACATCGACCACGCGCAGGCATTCGACATCGACCATGCACAGGCGTTCAGCGGGAGTGTCGCTCCGCAGCGGCTCGAGAGCGGCGGCGAGTACCACTACCGCGCACAGGGGGAGCATCACAACTGGAACCCCGCGACCATCGCGACGCTGCAGCACGCCACGCGCGGCGCGAGCTACACGACGTTCAAGGAGTTCAGCCGTCTCGCGAACGATGAGAGCCGGCGCCGCTCGACGCTCCGCGGACTGCTCGAGCTCGACATCGATGCATCGCTCTCGGTGCCGCTCGCCGAGGTGGAACCCGCCACAGAGATCGTGAAGCGCTTCTGCACGGGCGCCATGTCCTTCGGCTCGATCAGCCGCGAGGCACACGAGACGCTCGCCATCGCGATGAACCGCATCGGCGGTCGGAGCAACAGCGGCGAAGGGGGCGAGGAGCCGGAGCGCTACGGCACCGAGCGCGGCAGCGCCATCAAGCAGGTGGCCTCCGGGCGCTTCGGGGTGACCACCGAATATCTGGTGAGCGCGAAGGAGCTGCAGATCAAGATGGCGCAGGGCGCCAAGCCTGGCGAAGGGGGACAGCTCCCCGGCCACAAAGTGGACGACGTCATCGCGCGCACGCGCTACTCGACGCCCGGCGTGACGCTCATCTCGCCGCCGCCGCACCACGACATCTACTCCATCGAGGATCTCGCGCAGCTCATCTACGACCTGAAGAACGTGAACCCCGAGGCGACGATCGCGGTGAAGCTCGTGGCCGAGGTGGGCGTCGGGACGGTGGCGGCGGGCGTAGCCAAGGCGCACGCCGATCTGATTCTCATCTCGGGCGACTCCGGCGGCACCGGCGCCTCGCCGCTCTCGTCGATCAAGCACGCGGGGATCCCGTGGGAGCTCGGGCTCGCTGAAACACAGCAGACGCTCGTCCTCAACGACCTGCGCGGCCGCGTGCGCGTGCAGACGGACGGGCAGCTCAAGACGGGGCGCGACGTGGTCATCGCCGCGCTGCTCGGCGCCGAGGAGTTCGGCTTCTCCACCGCACCGCTCATCGTCGAGGGGTGCATCATGATGCGGAAGTGCCACCTCAACACGTGTCCCGTCGGCATCGCGACGCAGGATCCCGTGCTGCGCGAGAAGTTCGCGGGGCGGCCCGAGCACGTCATCAACTACTTCTTCTTCGTGGCCGAGGAGGTGCGCGAGCTGATGGCGCAGCTCGGCTTCCGCACGGTGAACGAGATGGTCGGCCGCTCCGACCGTTTGCGCCCGGTTCTGGGGCTTAGGTCTCGCAAGGCGCGCACGCTCGACCTCGCGCCTCTGCTCCATCGTCCCGAGCTCGCCAAGAAGACGGCGACGCACTGCGTGCAGGCGCAGGAGCACGGGCTGGAGGACGCGCTCGATCACACGCTCATCCGCGTCGCGCGCCCCGCGCTGGAGAGCGGCGCGCCGGTGCAGGCGTCGTTCGCCATCCGGAACACGCACCGCACCGTGGGCGCGATGCTCTCCGGAGAGCTCGCGCGGCGGTACGGGCGCGCGGGGCTCCCCGACGACACGATCCGCTTCCACTTTACCGGATCCGCGGGGCAGAGCTTCGGCGCCTTCTGCACGCGCGGCGTCTCGCTCACACTCGAGGGGGAAGCGAACGACTACCTGGGGAAGGGGCTCTCCGGCGGACGGCTCGTCGTGTACCCGCCCAGGGAGTCACTCTTCATCCCCGAGGAGACCATCCTCATCGGGAACACCGCGCTCTACGGGGCGACGAGCGGCGAAGGGTACTTCCATGGCCGAGCGGGGGAGCGCTTCGCGGTGCGGAACAGCGGCGCCACCGCGGTGATCGAAGGGGTGGGGGACCACGGGTGCGAGTACATGACCGGCGGCGTGGTGGTCGTGCTCGGCAGCACGGGAGAGAACTTCGCCGCGGGGATGAGCGGCGGCGTCGCCTTCGTGCTGAGCGATGATGGCGACTTCGAGCGCCGGTGCAACCCGGGGCTCGTCGAGCTGGGGTCGGTGCGCGAGGCGCACGATGTGGCGCTCCTCGAGCGGCTCATCGCGCGACATGCGAGCTACACGGGGAGCGCGCGAGCGCGGCACATCCTGCAGCACTGGCCCACGGCGCTCTCCCGCTTCGTGCGTGTCATGCCCGTGGAGTACCGGAAGGCGCTCGAGCGGCGCCGCGTTGCCGTGGCGGGCACAGCACAGGTGTCGGAGGTAGTGGCCAATGGCTGACCCGCGCGGCTTCCTCAAGGTCCGCCGCCAGGACCCGGCGCGCCGCCCCGTGAAGGAGCGCGTGCGAGACTGGAAGGAGATGTACCTGCCGCTCGCCCCGGAGACCGTCGGCGCGCAGGCGACGCGATGCATGGACTGCGGCGTCCCCTTCTGTCAGGGGGACACCGGGTGTCCCGTCCAGAACCTGATCCCCGAGTGGAACGACCTCGTGCGGCTCCGGCGCTGGCGCGACGCGCTCGAGCTACTTCACTCGACGAACAACTTCCCGGAGTTCACGGGGCGGCTCTGCCCGGCGCCCTGCGAGACGGCGTGCGTGCTCGGCGTGGTGGACGACCCGGTGTCCATCCGGCAGATCGAGCTCAACATCATCGAGCACGGCTTCGCGGACGGCGCCGTCTCCCCGCAGCCGCCGGCACGCGAGACCGGGAAACGAGTGGCGATCGTCGGGTCGGGGCCGGCCGGACTCGCTGCAGCGCAACAGCTCCGGCGCGAGGGGCACGCGGTGACCGTCTTCGAGAAGGCGGACCGTCCGGGGGGACTCCTGCGCTACGGGATCCCCGACTTCAAGATGGAGAAGAGCGTCATCGACCGCCGACTCGATCAGATGCGGAGCGAGGGGGTCGTGTTCCGCACGGGCGTGCATGTGGGCGTGGATGTGCCGGCGCGCGTGCTCCGTGAGGAGTTCGACGCCATCTGTCTGGCTGGTGGCGCTGAGGTGGCGCGTCACCTCCCGGTACAAGGGAGCGACCTCGGTGGGATTCACCTCGCGATGGAGTTCCTGGAGCAGCAGAACCGGCGGCTGGCGGGCGATGTCATCAATCCGGCCCTGAGCATCTCGGCGCGCGGCAAGCGCGTGGTGGTGATCGGCGGCGGGGACACCGGCTCGGACTGCGTGGGCACCTGCCACCGGCAGGGCGCGGCGGAGGTGCTGCAGTTCGAGCTCCTCCCCATGCCGCCGCTCCACCGCGCCGAGAGCACGCCGTGGCCGCTCTGGCCGATGCAGCTTCGCACCTCGCACGCGCACGAGGAGGGTGGGCGGCGGGAGTGGAGCGTCTCGACGACCGCCTTTACGGGGTGCGACGGGCGCGTGCGGCAGCTGCACGCCGTGCGCGTGGAGCCGGTGACCGACGCCGGCGGGCGTCGCGGCTTCCAGGAGATTCCGGGCAGCGACTTCGCGCTGGATGTGGACCTTGTGCTGCTGGCCGTGGGGTTCGCGGGCCCGGTCCGCGAGGGGGTGCTGGCCGAGCTCGGTGTGGCGCTCGACGCGCGCGGCAACGTGGCCGCGGGATCGGACCACATGACGAGCGTGGACGGAGTGTTCGCGGCGGGGGACGTGCGGCTGGGGGCGTCGCTCATCGTATGGGCGATCCGCGAGGGGCGGGATGCGGCGCGCGGGATCCGGGAGTATCTGCGGGATGCGGGAGGTGGGATGCGGGATGCGGTGTCGCCTCGGACGTGACGCACTGTCATCCCGAGCGTGAGCGAGGGATCTCCCCGTGACAGTCCGAGATTCCTCGCTTTCGCTCGGAATGACAGCGGCCTCGTGATCCGTCGCTCACCCTCGGGATGATAAGCGCTCTGGATGACGGAGTTTTCAGATTCATGCGGATTTTGCAATTTACATATCATGTTCGTCGGTTCATTGGCAGGGAAATTGCTAGGTCGCATCGTCCGTTGTGCAGATTTTGCACGATGCTGTTGACGCACAGGACAGCTTGTTGTATCGTCGTCCGTCACCGCCGGCCGGCGGTGAACACCACGGAGCTCTCGTGAGCCAGAGAACCACGTTCGAGTCGCGCCCCGCACTGCCGGGCGCCGATCGCCACCCGCGAAATCGTTGGGCGCGCCGCAATCCGGCGCGTCGCTCGGTACTCGAACGCCCTGGCCCGGCCGTGTAAGAGCATTCCCGACGAGCTCACCCGCTGACGCCCTCGCGCTCGAGACCTGAGACGTGAGGGCGTTTTGTCATCCGGGTGACTCGTGGACATCCGGGCGATGGATGGGATCGATCCGCACGCGCACCTCCACGACCAGCCCCTGGCGGCAGCCGGGAGGGACCATGAGAAGAAGAACCGAGTTGTCGCTCGCGGCCGGGGTCGCGCTGGGGTGGCCAGCGGTAGCCGCCGCACAGGGGACTCCCTCCGCCGCGGACGCGGCCCGGCTGGCCGCGGCGAACGCGGTCGCCATCAACATGGTGTGGACGCTGCTCGCCGCCTTCCTCGTGATGTTCATGCAGACGGGCTTCGCGATGGTGGAGTCCGGCTTCACGCGCGCCAAGAACGCGGGGCACACCATGGCCATGAACTTCATGGTGTACGGGATCGCCATGCTCGCCTACTGGGCGGTGGGGTTCGCGCTGCAGATGGGGGGCACCGGGGCGCTCTCGACGCTGGGCGGTGTGGACGTGCTGAACCGGGAGATCGGCGTCACCATCGGCGGGCAGCACTGGGGGGTGTTCGGCGCGCGGGGCTTCTTCCTCAGCGGCGTCGCCTACAACGCCGCGATCTTCGCCCTCTTCCTCTTTCAGACGGTGTTCATGGACACGGCCGCCACGATCCCCACGGGCGCGCTCGCCGAGCGGTGGAAGTTCGCCGCGTTCGCGGTGTTCAGCGTCTTCGTCGGCGCCATCATCTATCCGGTCTACGCGAACTGGGTGTGGGGCGGCGGTTGGCTCTCGGCGCTTGGACGCAACCTCGGGCTCGGGCACGGCCACGTGGACTTCGCCGGTTCGTCGGTGGTGCACCTCACCGGCGGGGTCATGGCGTTCGTCACCGCGCGGCTGCTCGGCGCGCGGCGCGGGAAGTACAACGCCGACGGGACGGTGAACGCGATTCCCGGCCACAGTGTGCCGATGGCGCTCGTCGGCACCTTCATCCTCGCCTTCGGGTGGTTCGGCTTCAACGCCGGCTCCACGCTCGCCGGCACCGACGCGCGCATTGCCGTCATCGCGGTGAACACCACGCTCGCGGCCGCGGCCGGCTCGATCAGCGCAATGATCTTCATGTGGCGCCGCTACGGCGCACCCGATCCCTCGATGATCGCCAACGGCGCGCTCGCCGGGCTGGTCGCCATCACCGCGCCGTGCGCCTTCGTCAACGCGAGCTCGGCGGTGCTCATCGGCGCCGTGGCCGGCGTGCTCGTGTGCGTGGCCGTCTTCTACATCGACCGCACGCTGCGCATCGATGATCCCGTGGGCGCGATCTCGGTGCACGGCGTCAACGGATTATGGGGTGTGCTCGCCGTGGGGCTGTTCGCCGACGGCAGCTACGGCGATGGCCTGAACGGCGTCGCCGGCGGCGTGCGCGGGCTCTTCTACGGCGACCCGAGCCAACTCGCCGCGCAGGCGATCGGCATCGCGACGAACATCGTGTGGGTGAGCGCGGCCGCCTACGCGGCGTGGCGGGTCACGTCGCTGCTGACGAACGGCCACCGCGTGAGCCCGGAGGCTGAGGAGCTCGGACTCGATCTCCAGGAGATGGGGTCGGCGGCGTACCCGGAGATCGACGTCGCATCGGCGGTGGTGCTGGAGGATGTGGCGGCGAGGTCGGAGGATGAGGCGGCGTGAGAGTTCTGGGTTGTGGGTCATGGGTTGTGCGTAGTTGTGAGCTCTGATCTCCGTGGAGCCCCGAGCTCCTAACTCACAACTACCCACAACCCATGACTCACCACTCACAACATTGAGGACCCACCCATGAAGCTGATCACCTGCATCATCCGTCCCGAGCGCCTCGGCGCGGTCAAGGAAGCGCTCTTTCGCGCGGGCGTTACGGGGATCACGCTCAGTCGCGTGAGCGGGCACGGCGGGGAGCGGGAACTGCTCGAGCACTATCGCGGGGCGTCGGTGGTGCTCGAGTTCCGCGACAAGGTGAAGATCGAGATGGCGTGCTCGGAGCCGTTCGTGGAGCCGACCATCCAGGCGATCCTCTCGGCCGCGCGCACCGGCGAGGTAGGGGACGGGAAGATCTTCGTGCAGCCGCTCGACCGGGTGGTGCGCATCCGGACCGGCGAGGTGGACAACGCGGCCCTGACACCGGTCACGGCGGACGCGGTGCAGCGGAAGGCGTTGGGTGGGGAGCGGGTCGTGCGGCGTGACTCGCCGTAGGCGTGCGTCGTCGTTGACCGGATCATCTACACTCTCCGGGAGATCTCGTTGGCGGCACGTACCATCCTCCTCCTCCGCCGCGGTCGCGGCACGCTGCTCGGCTCCATTCTCCTTGGCTGCACGCTCGTCGTCGGTTGTCGCAAGTCGTCGGCACCGCTCACCATCGGCGCGGCAGGTCCGTGGACGGAAGCCTACGGCGCGATGGCCAAGCGCGGGCTCGACCTCGCCGTCGATGAGATCAACGCCAAAGGCGGCATCAACGGGCGGCATCTGAACGTGGTCGCACGCGACGACAGCGGCGATGGTCGAGTGGCCGCGGGCATCGCGCGCGACTTCGTGGACGACGCGAACATCCTCGCGGTCGCGGGGCACGTGAACTCGGGCGCCATGGTCGCCGCCGCCAAGGTGTACGACGGCCACCTCGCGGCGGTGGCGACGAGCGTCACCTCGCCCGACCTGAGCGGGATCTCCCCGTGGGTGTTCCGCGTCACATCGAGCGACTCGGTGAACGGCGCCGACCTGGCGAAGTTCGCCACCTCGCTCGGCAAGAAGCGCGCGGCCATCCTCTACGAGAACGACAGCTACGGACGCGGGCTCACCCGCTCGTTCGAGCGCAACTTCACGGGCCGGATCGTGAGCGCGGATCCCATCAATCCCGATAGTCAGAACTTCGAGCCGTACGTCGCCTACTACAAGCGCACGGCGCCCGATCTGGTGTTCGTCGTGAGCACCGAAGGCGCCGGGATTCCATTCCTCGAAGAAGCACGACGGCAGAAGCTCGATGCGGCGCTGCTGGGCGGTGACGGCTGGACCGGCGTCGTGGCCGATACGGCCGCATCGGAGGGCGCGTACGTCGGTGCGCCGTTCAGCGCCGAGGATCCGCGCCCCGAAGCGCAGCGCTTCGTCGCCGCGTTCAAGGCGCGCTACGATGGCCTGGTGCCCGATGGCAACGCCGCGCTCGAGTACGATGCCGTCATGCTCATTGCCGATGCGCTCCGGCACGGCGCGACCAGTCGCAAAGCGGTGCGCGACTACCTCGCTTCACTCGGTCCGGCGAACCCGTACCACGGCGTGACGGGGGCGATCCGCTTTCTGCCGAGCGGCGATCCGGTGGGGAAGAGCTTCGTCATGACCCGCGTGCACGCGGGCACCCTTCTCGTGGCGGGGGCGCGATGATTCGAGTGAAGCCCCTTCGCACGATTCGTGGCCGCCTGCTCACGGGGTTCGGCGGCATCATGGCGCTCCTCGCGTTCGCGGGACTCCTGGCCTGGATGTCCACCGACGCGACGGCGGCCGCCGTCAAGCGGACACTCACACGCATGCAGGAGGAGTCGCGGCTCGCGTCGCGGCTCTCCGTGGACATCGCGCAGGAGATGCAGGCGGGCGCGAGCTACGTGGAGGATGGCGACTCGGCGTCGCAGGCGGAGTTCCGCCGGCTCGGCTGGGACGCACACGGCGCGCAGCGCGCGATGAACGCGCTCCCGGGGCAGGAGGCCGGCGAGATCCAGCTACTGGCCGACATCGACAACAAGCTCTCGCGCCTCGAGGTGCGCTACGCGCTCGCGCACCGTCTCACGGACCTCGGCCGGCACGACGAAGCACACGCGACGCTGGTCAGCGCGCGGCAGGGGATGCAGGCGCTGCTCGCCGACATCGAACGGCTGGCGCAGGCCAAGACGCGGAAGGTGGCCGCGGCCTCGGAGCAGCTGCAGGCGGAGGCGACGAAGAGCTCGCTCCTACTCGCGGCCCTCATTGCCGTCGCGCTCCTCATCGGGGCGCTCGTCGTCGCGCACACCGTGAGCTCCATCGACCGGCCGCTGCGCGCGCTGCTCAAGCACGCGAGGCAGCTGAGCGACGGGAATCTCGCGGCGCGGACGAAGACGGAGCACATGCCGGGCGAGTTGCAGATCCTCGGCGAGGCGATGAACCACACGGGCGAATCGCTGGCCAAGCTCGTGTCGGTGGTGGCGCGCACGGCGGATGATGTGGCGGGTTCGGCGAACGATCTGGCCGCGGTGTCGGGGCAGATCTCCGACTCCGCGAACCACGTGGCGTCGGCGATGAGCGAGGTGTCGAGCGGTGCCGAGAGTCAGGTGGGGCAGCTGCGCGACATCGACTGCGCGCTGCAGACGATCGGCCAGCGCGCGAACGATGTACTCATGGGCGCCGAGCAGGTGGATGAGCTCGCACACTCGATCGAGCAGACGGCGCACGCCAAGCGCGGCGAGATCGAGCGGGCGCTCGGGATTCTCGTCGATGTGAAGGCGTCTGTGCAGCAGGCCGCCGAAGAGGTGAGCACGCTCAACCGCACGGCTGCCGACATCAACACCTACGTGGAGACGGTGAGCCGGATTGCGGAGCAGACGAACCTGCTCGCGCTGAACGCGGCCATCGAGGCGGCGCGCGCGGGGCAGGCGGGGCGCGGCTTCGCGGTGGTGGCCGACGAGGTCCGCAAGCTTGCGGTCGAGGCGCGTGCCGCGGCTGGCGAGGTGACGGAGGTGACGCGCATGATCATCGCGCGCGTGGCCGGCACGTCGCGCGCCATGGAGGTCGGTGCGGCGCGCGTGGTCGAGATCGAGCGGGTCTCACACGACATCGATACGGCGCTTACGTCGATCTCGAACGCCGCCGAGCGGACGAGCGCCGCGGCCGCGACGGTGATCGCCGCCGCGGAGGAGAACGCGGTCGCGATGGCCGGCGCCGCGAACAGCGTGACACTGATCGCCAAGACGGCCGAAGCGCACGCGTCCGCCGCGGAGGAAGTGACGGCGTCGAGCGAGGAGCAGAGCGCCGCCTGCCAGGAGATGAGCGCGGCGAGCGCGAATCTGCTGAAGGGGTCGGTGCAGTTGAGGGAGTTGGTGGGAGGGCTGAAACTGTAAGTGAGTCCGTGGGTCAGTGGGTCAGTGAGTCAGGAACGGCACTCTCGACTGTCATCCCGAGCGGTTGTCATCCTGAGCGGAGCGAGGGATCTCGGGCTGATGAGCAGATCCCTCGCTGACGCTCGGGATGACAAGGCTCTCCCTGCAAGCTTTTTCTGACCCACTGACCCACTGACTCACTGATCGACTGTATCCCTTGCGCCCCTTCATTAGTCGCTGTATGATATTAATACGGGTGCCGGGGCGGCACCCGTTCCCGTACTGGAGGCTCGTGGAATGAAGCGGCTGTCCCCGCGCGAGATCTACCGGCTCGAGAAGGAGCGGGCGCAACGTGAGCGCGGCCTGTCCCACGCCGAGCTCATGGCTGAAGCGCAGCGCGCCTTCGACAAGCTCCTGGCCGACGCGAAGGCGGCGCGCAAGAGTGGGCGGCCGAAGCGCGCGACGAGCGCCACGCCGGAAGCGGCGCCGAAGAAGGCGAAGACGGCGGCCACGTCCAAGACTGCGGCGACGCGTCCCGCCGCCAAGCGCACGCCGAAGAAGACCACGGCGACCAAGAAGACGACGGCCACGAAGAAGGCCCCGGCGGGGAGCAAGACCTCCGCACGCACGGCGGTCCAGGGGCGGACGGCATCGAAGACGACGTCCGCCGCGGCGAAGAAGCGCCCGGCGAAATCCGCGCGAAAGCCAGGGAAGAAGCGCTAGCAACCGCGCTAGTGAGCGGCGAGCAGAAGCGAGCGCTTCGTCGCCTCCGTCTGCAGATGCTCAGAGACGCCC
>DASVCF010000174.1:0-5211 GCA_036381735.1 Gemmatimonadaceae bacterium
CGACCGAAACGGGAAAATCGTTCGTGGTGTTGTAGGCGCGGCCGCCCGCGATGTCGGTGCAGATGGCGCGCACCGCCGCATCGGTCACGTTCCCCGCGTGCACCATCGACATGATGGAATGCCCACCCTCGATGAGCGGAATCAACGGGAGCTTGAACAGCTTGAGGGCACGCGGGATGAACTGCCGGTCGCGCTCGCCGTAGATCCAGTTCGGCCTAACGGCGGTGGCCCAGATCTCGCCGCGCCGGTGCGCGCCGAGCACCATCTCCTCGGATTCGCGCTTGCTGCGCGCGTAGTACGCGTGTTCCGGAAGCTCCTTGAGGGGAATGTCCTCGTGGGTCGGCTCGGTGCCCCATCGCGCGCGCCCGTACACGGCCACGCTCGATAGGTGCAGTAGCCGCGCGCCGCTTTCTCTCGCCGCAGCGATGATGGCGTTCGTGCCGTCGATGTTGGTCGCGCGGAACGCCTCCCATCCCGCCTTGGGCGAGATGGCCGCCGCGGTGTGGAAGATGGCGTCCATCCCGACAGCGGCGCGCCGCACCGATTCGGCATCGAGCACATCGCCGCGTACGAGCTCCGAGGCGCCTGATTTCTCGAGCCATTTGGCGGACGCGGGATTGCGGACCAGCGCACGCACGGTCCACCCGTCGCGCCCCAGGCGTTCGACGATGTGCGATCCTACGAGGCCCGTCGCGCCGGTGACGAGCGCCTTACGAGTCACGGAAAGGGAAGTGGGACGACCTCGACCCGGCTCTCGCCACCTTCCCATTTGGCGGCGAGCGTGCTCCCCGCACCGATCTCGCGTCGCACCATCGCCAAGGCGATCGCGCCGAGCCGCGGCGATCGAACCGCACTCTTCGCCTCGCCGACCACCTTGCCTGACGCGTCGTGCAGCGTCGCGCCCATGGCGGGCAGCACCTCACCGCAGAGGAGTCCGCGCAGGTGCCGATTCACGTGGCCGCGGAAGTGAACACGTGCCACGACCTCCTGGCCCACGTAGCAGCCCTTGGTGTACGAGATGGCGTGCAGCTCCTCGAGGTTGGCTTCCTGCGGGAGCGTCGTGTCGTCGATGTCGAGGCCCCACTCGGGGCGACCGGATTCGACGCGCGCGATCTCCCACGCCGCGAGGCCAACCGGCACCGCGCCGGCATCGCCGAGCCGTTCCCATAACGCCTCACGAGCCTCGCGCGGCACGAGGAGCTCGTACGCATGGTCCCACAGCTCGGGGACGCGAAACACTGTGACGGGCACGTCGTCAATTTGAACGGTGCGATTCGAGAACGACGGCATGTCCCCTAACGACTCGCCGGCCGGGCCAAGCGCCCGCACCACGGTCGCCCGCGCCTGGGCGCCCGCCACCGCGACCACGGTCGTCTCCGAAGAGACGTCCTTGTAAGGCGCGAGCCGCGGGTTCACGAACTTTCGCACCATCGCCATCCACCCCGCGTGCGCCCGCATTGGCGCATCGATGTGCACGGTCTCCTCCGTGAGGCGATGGATCCGCAGGTCGGCGACGATCTTTCCCTTCGGTGTGAGCGCGGCCGCGTACAGGCCACGGCCTGACGCCAGATTGGCCACGTCGTTCGTGACCATGCCGTTCAGCAGCTCGGAGGCGCGCGGACCTTCGATGCGCAGTCGACCACGCGCGTCGTGATCCACCGCGCCGGAGCCCGTCCGAAGCTGTTCGTATTCCGCACTCACGTTCCCGTAATGCATCGTGACCGGATGGCCAGCGATGTCTTCGGTCCGCGCCTCGGGCGGTGTGGTGCGGAATGGCGTCGTCATACTGCCACCTCGGGATCGTACTCCAGATACCTGGCGAGAAGCTCGACCGACGTGCCATCCAGCGAGGGAAGTGTTCCCACCGGAGCCACGCCTGCCGCCTGCTCGAACGGCCCAACGGCCACACAGCGTACACCCGCCGCGACCGCGGACGCAATCCCCGGCGCCCCGTGCTCGAGCGCCAGCACATCGCGCACGCCGGTGCCGTCAGGCGGAAGCCGCAGCCTGTCGAGCGCCTTCATGTAGGGATCGGGATGCGGCTTGCGTCGCGAGGCATCTTCCTCCGCGATCACGAACGAGAACGCATCCGCGAACGGCGTGTGTGCGAGAATGGCCTCCACCTCCCTGCGACGCGCACGTGTCACGAGCGCGAGTTTCACCTGCGCCGCGGCTTCTCGCATGAGCGATATGGCGCCTGGCGCGAGGATCACGCCGTTAATGCTGACGTTCTCGCAGAAGAAGTTCGAAGCGGCCAGTCCCGCAAGATCGATGTTCGTCTGGTCCGCCTCGAGGCCGGCCGCGCGAAGCGCATGCTCGGCGTCGCCGGGAACGATCGGCGGTTCGGTGACCTGGGAACGCCAATCGTCAGGAAGCGAGCCGCCGAGGGACGCGATGGCGCGCGACATGGCGCTGCGCCGCTGGCTGGTGGTCTGCACCAGAACTCCCTCGAGCTCGCACAGAATCGCGCGCAGCATGAGGGAAACCTACCGTGTGGCGCCGGGCTTTGGCTACGTCCGGCCCCGTTCTGCGTATGCCGCGTCGAGCAGTTCGACCGGATGCGTCGTCCGAGCGCGCACGCCGGCACGAGCGAGCCCCGCGCCGATCTGCATGTGGCAACCGGGATTACCCGTTGCAACGAGTTCTGCGTTGGTGGCGGCGATCGCGCTCACCTTCGGCGCGAGAACGGTGTCCGATGTTTCCGGCTCGATGAGATTGTAGATACCTGCCGCGCCGCAGCATTGGTCGGCATCGGTGAGCGGCACCAGCTCGAGACCGGGAATCGCGGCCAGCATCTCGAGCGGCGGCGTGGCGATGCGCTGCGCATGCAACAGATGACACGGCGCATCGTACGTCACTCGGCGGCGGAGCTCGGCGCCGGGCTTCGGCCCGGCAGCGGCGACGACTTCGCTCACGTCACGCACTCGTGAGGAGAACGCGGCGGCGCGCGCGCTCCACTCGGGATCATCCTGCAGGAGCGGCGCATACTCCTTCATCATCGCTCCGCAGCCGGCTGCGTTCGCGACGTATACGTCCGCGCCGCTCTTCTCGAACGCTTCGATGTTGATGCGCGCGAGCTTGCGTGCATCGTCGGCCTGGCCGGCGTGCAGGTGCAGCGCACCGCAGCATCGCTGGCCGGGCGCCTCGCGCATCTGCCACCCGTTCACTCGTAAGGCTCGGCGCGTCGCGGCGTGCGTGTGGCGGAACAAGCCATTCATCACGCATCCCTCGAGCAGCGCCGCCGATCCCTTCGTCGCCGGCGTGCGCGGCGAGTAAGGCGGCGTTCGCAAGGCAGGGCGCGTGGTGTCAAGCATGGCGAACGCGAACCCTAGTCGCCCGGGAAGCTTGCCGAGCAGTTGCGGGATGCGTGTGGCGCGAAGCAGGCGCGAGAGGGCGAGCGCCGGGCGCAGCAGCGCCGGCCGGGCGAACACGGCGAGAATCATCCGCGCGACCCACGGAATGCGCCGCCCTGCCTGACGCATCTCGTCGCGTGCTGCTTCCAGCAGATGACCGTACGGCACGCCGGACGGGCAGGCGGTCTCGCAGCCTCGGCATCCCAGGCAGCGATCGAGGTGCAGTCCGACCATCTCGTCGTCGATCGCGAGCTCGCCCTCCGCGACGGAGCGCATGAGCAGGATCCGGCCGCGCGGACTGTCGTTCTCATCGCCTAACGCGCGATAGGTCGGACACGCCGGAAGGCAGAACCCGCAGTGGACGCAGGTGAGAATCCCTGGGAGGACGCTGGCAAGCGGAGCCTTGCTCTCGCCGTTGGTCGCCGGCGCCGAGCGTGGGATCGTCGTCGTCACGCGATCCCCTCTCCCAGGATGCCGGGATTGAGCAGATGCATGGGGTCGTAGGTGTCCTTCACGCGCCGCATGAGCGTCGCGAGTACGACGCGGGAGTCGTCACTGCCGCTGTTGCTGGTCGCGTGGAGAGCGGTCCAGGCCGCGAGTGGCAACCGCTCGCCCGTTATGCGTGCGCCGCTCGCGGCGAGACGCCGCACGGCGCCGGCGATCTGCTCGTCCGAGCGATGCAGGAAGATCACGCGGACCACGCCGCGCGAGATGGTGCCGTGGATCAAGGTGCCGGGGATCATCGCAGCGACGTCGCGCGCGGCCGTCCACGTGTCGGCGAAGCGAGCGGGCCAGTCGGCGAGTCGCAGCACGGCGGCTCCCTGTGGCTCGGCGGAGCGCAGCGACTGCCACACGTCCGCAGGTGCGTCGGAGAGCCGACCCAGCGCGACGAACGCATCACGCTGCGCCGCGACCGCCTTCGCATTGCCGCCGAGCCTGACGAGCAGCGCGGTCGCGGCGCCGAGTCCGATGCGGGAGGCCAAGGCGCCATTCACCAGCTCCATGGCGTACGGCGCGGCGCGCAGCGCCATCGCGTCGCGCGCCAGGCCTGCGATGGCGGCGGGGCTGTCGTCAGGCACGGCGACGGCGATGTGCGACTCGACCGCGGGAAGTGCGCGCAGTCGCAGCGTGACCTCGGTAATGACGCCGAGCGTGCCCCAGGAGCCTGTGAACAGCCGCGTGAGGTCGAAGCCGGCGACGTTCTTCACGACCTTGCCGCCGGCGCGGATCACGTCGCTGTTCCCGCTCACGATCTCCAGCCCCAGCACCTGGTCGCGAGGCGATCCGAATGCGTGCGCCAGCGGGCCTGACGATGCGGTCGCGACGGTGGCGCCGATCGTGCCATTCGGAGAACCGAACGGATCGAGCGCGAGCCACTGGCCGTGCTCTGCCGTCGCGCGCGCGATCTCGGCCAGCGTGGTCCCGGCGCGCGCGGTCAGGGTGAGGTCGCCAGGCACGTATTCGGTGAGGCCGGAGAACGAGGCGAGCTCGAGCGACCGCGACACATTCACGGGGCGGCCCGCGTCGAGCCACTGGCCTGCGCCGACGACGCGAATGCGCTCGCCGGCGGCCTGCGCTTCCAACAGCTGGTCTCGAACGAAGCCGGTCGTGGTGATGGTCGCGGTCATGAGAACACCCCTTCGTCACCTAACGCGCGACGGGTAGACGGCGCGGCCATCCATTCCCGGCACGAGCGCACCGGCACCACCTTCGATGGATTGGCGCGTCGCTCGGGATCGAAAACCGTTCGCAAGGCACACATCGCGGCCAGCGACGCCTCGCTGAACGCCAGCGGCATGTAGTCCAGCTTGTCGACGCCGATCCCGTGTTCACCCGTGACGGAGCCGCCGGCCTTCAC
>DASVCF010000175.1:0-4355 GCA_036381735.1 Gemmatimonadaceae bacterium
GTGGACCGCGCCCATCGCGATCTCTCCCGAAGATCCGAATACGCTCTACATGGGAGCGAATGTCGTATTCCGGTCGACCGACATGGGGCAGAGCTGGACCGCGATCTCTCCCGATCTCACCCGCAACGACAAGGCCCACCAGGGGCTGGGCGGCGCGCCGATCACCAACGAGGGCGCGGGCGGCGAGGTCTACAACACCATCTACTACGCCGTCGAGTCGCCTCACGAGGCGGGCACGATCTGGGTGGGTACGGATGATGGTCTCGTCCAACTCACGCGCGACGGCGGGAAGACGTGGACCAACGTCACGCCGAGGGGACTCGGCGAGAGTCAGATCAACGCGATCGAGGTATCGCCTCACGACCGCGCCACGGCGTACGTGGTCGCCTATCGAGCGAAGTGGAACGACGACGCGCCGTACGTCTACCGGACAAGCGACTACGGTCGGAGCTGGACGCGCATCTCCGACGGGCTGCCGCCCAACGAGCCGGCGCGAGTCGTCCGCGAGGGGCCGGTGCGCCGCGGACTGCTCTTCGCCGGCACGGAAACCGGCGCGTACGTCTCGTTCGACGACGGCGCGCACTGGCAGTCGATCCAGCTCAATCTGCCACGGACCTCCGTGCGCGATCTCGCCATCCACGGCAACGATCTCATCGCCGCCACGCACGGCCGCGCGTTCTGGGTGCTCGATGACATCGCGCCGCTCCGCGTGCTCGCGGATTCGGTGCGCCGCGCGAACGCCTATCTCTTCGCGCCCGAGCAGGCCATCCGCTTCGCCGCTGGCAGCGACCGCGCAACGGACGCCGGCCAGAATCCGCCGAGCGGGGTGATCGTCGATTACGCCTTCGCGATGGCGCCGCGCGACTCCGTCACGCTCGCGTTCATGGACAGCACGGGGAAGGTCCTGCGCACCTTCTCCAGCACCACGGCGAGCGACACGGGTGTGACCGCCGCATCGTCCACGAGCGACAGTGCCCGCTCCGACACGACGCCATCACGCCGGACGACGGCTGCATCGCGCGACACGCTCCCCGCCACCGCGACGCCGATCGTCGTGGAGCGCGCCGAGGACAGTGTATCGTACGAGCCCGGCGACTCGGTGGTCGCCGCGCGCGCCGGGATGAACCGCTTCGTCTGGAATCTCCGCACGGAGAGTGCGCACGAGGTGCCGGACGTCGTGGATGACGAAGGCACGAGCGACGGGCCGATGGTCCCACCCGGCCGCTATGCCGTGAAGCTCACCGTGGGCACCCGCTCCCTCACGCGGCCGTTCACCGTCGCGGAGGATCCCCGGATCGACGTCGCGCCGCGCGACCTCGCGGCGCAGTACGAGCTCGCCACCCAGGTGCGCGACACGATCACCGCGCTCTCGAAGGCCGTCGCCCGCATCGGTGCGCTGGAGGCGCAGCTGCACGCTTGGTCCGAGCACACGAAGGACGCCTCGTACGCCAAGCGTGTCGATTCGACGATCGCGCCGCTCACGGCGACGCTCGATTCGATCCGTGGCGAGTTGGCGCAGATGCACGTGCACGCCGACGAGTCCACGCTCAACTATCCGATCAAGCTGTACAACAAGCTGCTCTCGCTGAACCAGATGGTGCAGAGCGCCGATGCCGCACCCACGCAGGCCGAGCAGGGCGTGTTCCGCGAGCTGACGACGCAGCTGAACGCGCAGCTCACGCGACTCCGGACGCTCGAGTCTGGCGAGCTCGCGACGTTCAATCGGATGATGAAGGAGTTGAACGTGCCGGCGGTGGTGACGCCCGCAGCTCGATCCGCACCTGCGTCCCCCGTCCCTCCTCGCTCTCGATCCCGATCGAGCCACCCCACCCTTCGACGAGGCGACGGCTGATCGCCAGCCCCAGTCCGCTCCCGCGTGTGCGAGTCGAGAAGTGCGGCTCGAAGATGCGCGGGAGCACCTGGGCGGGGATGCCGCATCCATCGTCGCGCACTTCGATGGTGGCGCGCTCGTCGTGCTGCGACACGTACACATCCACGCACCGCGCGTCCGCCAACCGCGCATTCTCCAGGACGTTGAGCAGCACCTCGCGCAGCTCGTCGTCGCGCGCCATGGCATGGAGTGGGGTCCCGGGACCGTGGAGCGTCCATGCCACGGTACTCGCACCGAGTCGCTCCAGCTGGACCACGTCGCGAACCGCGGCGGCGACGTCGATCCGCTCGGCGCTCGGCCGCTCCGCCGGCGCCACGCCGTAGCGGCTGAAGCTCCGCGCGATCTCGTCCAGGCGATCGATCTCGGCGAGGATGCGCGTCACGTTCCGATCGAGGATCTCGTCGAAGTCGCCCCGCGCGTCCGCATGGGCGCGCTTGAGATGCTGCACACCGAGCCGAATGGGCGTGAGTGGATTCTTGATCTCGTGCGCCACCTGTCGCGCCATCTCCCCCCATGCGAGCACGCGCTGCGCGCGCGCGAGCTCGGTGACATCATCCAGCGTGAGCACCGCACCCCCACCTCCGCTCCGGAGCCGCGCGAGGCGTGCCTGCAGCTGACGTCCGTCGAGCACGACGTCGAACGCTTCGTCCTCCGCGTCGCTCGCGAGGAACGCCTGCACGCGCGCCGACAGCTCCGCGGTGCCGAGCTCGACGAGCGGCGCACCCGCGGCCAGCGTCCGCTGCAGCAACGTCTCGGCACGCGGATTCGCGAGAATCACCCGCCCATCCGCTCCCGCCGCGACCACACCACTGGCGACGTTCCGCAGCACCGCCACCGTGCGCTGCTGCGCCGACTCGAGCGCCGCACGGCTCTCACCCAGATCGGCAGCCATGCGCCGGAATGCGGCGAACACCGGGTCGAACTCTTCGGGAGACTTTCCCGCGAGCGGCGGCTCGCGCTCACCGGCGGCGATGGCGAGTGCCGCCGCCCGAAGCCGCCCGATCGGCTTCGCCAGCGAACGCGCCGCGATGCCGCTCAGCCAGAGTGCGGCGATCGCGCCGATTACCGTCGCGAACAGCACCAGCACGCCGAGGTCGTGCCGCCGCTGGTCCACCGTCTCCTCGTTGCCGCGCGCCGGTGCAGCCATCACCACATCTTCACCGCCGAGGCCGGCGGCGGCGCGGTAGCCCAGCAGCACCTGCCTCCCGTCCACGCGCTCGAGATGACTCGTGTACACTTCGCGCGATTGCCTGACGGCCAGATACGCCATCGGCGGAAGTAATTGCCCCACGGGAGACAGCTCCGTGTACAACGGCTCGCTCGTGCGCGCGAGCGCGCCGTGGTCGTAGAGAAGCAGCGGCGTGTCGAGACTGGCGCCCGCGGCACGCAACCCATCTTCGAGATCCGCGCCCGCGGCGGCCTGGAGCGTTCCACGCAACAGCAGCTCTCGTGACTCGCGGTCCTCCGACTGCAATCGCTGATACGCCCAGACGGCGAACGCCACCTCGGGCACGACGAAGAACGCGAACAGGGCCACGGTGAGTCGGGCGCGGTAGCTCGCCGCCCAGCGTGGGACGCGCTCCTGCCACCATCGCCCCAATACGCCGCTCGGCAACGCGCTCACCAGCCACAGCACGGCGACGATCACGAGATCGAGCAGCACCACCAGCGTCCCGCGCTGGATGAGAATGCCCGGCGAGCGCAGCTCGACTTCCAGATGTGCACGCGCCAGTCCGAGTGACGTCTCCACGATGCGGTCGCCGTGCAACCCATCGGATGTGCGATGCCACGAGGTCTCGCTCGGACGGAGCCCGCTCGCCGGACTGATCGAGCCCATATCGGTGAGCGACAGCCGGTACGTCGGTGTGCCCGTCTCCCTCGGCGGCAGACCGATGAGCGCGTTGAACGGATTCTCGGGGATGAGCCGCGTGCGCGGTCCGACGACCACGGACACCACATCGCCGCCGGGGTACGGCACCGCGAGTACGAGGAAGATGCCGGGGACGCCGAGCACCTCGCGCATCACGCGCGCGTGCGACGCGCGCGCATCGTCCACCACGCTCGCCACGCCGAGCACCGGCGCGTCGAACGGTGCGAGCGCGAGATCGGCCATGGGGAGCCCCTGTGGGCTCCAACTCGTCATGTGCACCGGGTAGCCCGTCCCCTCGAGGTCCGATCGCACGTATCGACGCAGGAGATCGCCCTCGGTCGCCGGCGAAGCACCGTACGCGAGCGAGTCCGCGAACAGCGTGAGCACCTGCGCGATGTCCGGAGCGGGCGTGCTCAGCCCCGCCACATCGCGGTTGGCGAGCGCGATGCGTCCACGCACGCCCGCGTTCCACGTGAGGGTGGTCGCGCCGAGCGCGGCCACGGCCGCCGCGGTGAACACGAGCTGCCGGTGCGGGCGCGTGAGCGCGAGCGCGCCGATCGCCGCCACCCATAGCAGCTGGTACCAGGCGGGCCA
>DASVCF010000176.1:0-2015 GCA_036381735.1 Gemmatimonadaceae bacterium
TGCTCCAGCATCATGCGCCGCTCGTCGTCGGTCATGTCCTGCATGAACGTCACCCGGGGCGGTATGAGCTTGCAGAAGTAGGTCTTCATTTCACCGAATAGTGCAGGGCCACCATCCCGCTCGGATACACCTTCGTGTCCACGAGCGCGAGCGCGGTGCGCTCGATCCCGCCCGCCACCAGCGGCACACCGCCGCCGAGCAGCACGGGCACCACCGTCACTTCCACGCTGTCCACCTGCCCCGCCGCCAGCAGCGTGGCGCAGAGCTCCCCACCACCAAACAGCCAGATCTCACCGCTCCCCTCCTCGTGTCGCAGCGACTCGGCCAGCGCTGCAGGGTCGTCGCGCACCACCGTCATGTCTGCGCGCTCGCCCGGCGCCAGTGTGCGCGACACCACATACACGCGCGTCCCCTTCTTCCACGCCGGCCCACTCTGCGAGCGCACCAGGTCGTACGTGCGCCGCCCCATCAGAACGGTGTCAATGTGCGCGAACAACGCGGCGAAATCCACCGCGGGATCATGTGGAATCCAGTCGAACCTACCCGCGGCGTCGGCAATGTACCCGTCCAGACTCGCCGCAACGTTGTAGCGCATTTTGCGCATGACATCCCTCCTCGTACACGTGTCCCCGCCCTCGTGCGATGCGCGACAGCAGCTGAACGAGATCCATCGCGGTCAACTCACCATCGCACCCGCCGCCCTCGCCACCGGCTCACACATCGCGGCCCAGATCTGCCACACACTCCGCGGGTCCAACCCGGGAAAGTAGTATCGATCCAGCCAGGCCGCCCGCTTCACTTCCTCACGCACCGCATCGTCGAGCACGTCCGCGCGATACATCGCATTGGGCACGAATCGCGCGAACGCCACGCACTGGCGGCCGTCGAGTGCGCCCGTACCCCAGGCGCCGAGCATTGCGCTCGCACTCGAGCTCTCGAGTTGCGCGCGCTGCAGTTCGCTCGCCGTTCGCGCGAGCGTCGCGGCATCAGCCAGCCACGGAATCGTCGTGAACATCACCATGCCGGCGCCCAGCCATGGATGCCGGACATTCGGCTGGCACCGGATCACGATCGTCTCGCGCTCGCCGAAGGGTGCATGAATGGACAGCGTACCATCCGGCCGCGTGACGCCGGCGCAGCATCCGTCCAGGTTCAACTTCGCGAGCGACAACTCCCGGCTCGCATCGCGAAATCCCGAGGGGCGCGTTCCGTCCGGCAGGAACCGTGTGCGCACCACTTCGAGCGGCGCCGCGGATATGCGCCGCGCCCGGCGCGCCGTATGGTCGCGTTCCGCCACGCGTGCGCCGAGTGCGCCGGCGATCCGGTCGGCCTCACGCTCCGCCTGCGCGAGCTGCAGTACGGCGTAGTCAGCCTGGTCGTTGCAGTGGTCCCGCTCGCGCGACACGCTGACATGAGAGCCGGCCACCAGCTCGATCGTGCGCGCGGCGGGATCGAATACGTACGCGCTGCCCACGGCGTACCAGTTGAGGCGTGCAAGGTACGCGATCACGTCGTGCTCGCTCGCCCGCACATCGTTCGCCACCGTGGTCGCGATGCGCACGGGCGTCACCGCCTCGGCGGCGATTGGCGATGGCAAGCGAACGGCGATCTTCTGGCTCAGCCGGTTGCCGATCCAGGTGAATGATCGTTCGCCTCGGGTCGTCCACCGCGCATCGACGTCGAGGCACTCACGAATGCGCGCGAGCACGCGCGTCTCGACGCCGGTGTCGCGGCACGCGGCGGCCGACCGCAGCCGCACAACGGGACGGCTCAACGCAGGCGCGCCACCCTGCGTCCGATGCAGCAGCGCGCGCACCAGCCAGATGGCGAGAACCGCGGCATCCGGTGCACGCGACGCGTCATGCGGATGCATGCTGCACCTCCTCGACGCCGGCCGAAAACGGAGGGAGCGCGGAACGCAATTGTGTTGTCATGTGCATGCCCTTTCGCGAGAAGAGAAGTTCCGTCTCGTTCGCGCATGGCTCCGGTTCCGCAAAGCGGAACCGGCCGGCATT
>DASVCF010000177.1:0-8637 GCA_036381735.1 Gemmatimonadaceae bacterium
TGGTCGCGTCCGCACCGACGACGCGTTCTCGCGCGCTCCCGATGTTGACGAGAATCCCCGTCATGAGGAGCGAGAGCACGAGGTTGGACCGGCCGTACGAGATGAACGGCAGCGTGAGCCCCGTGGTCGGCAACAGCCCGATCACGACGCCGATGTGCAGGTACGCGGTAATGACCGTCGTCACCGTGAGCCCGAGTGCGGTAAGCTGCTGGAACGGGCTCCGCGCCTGCTTCGCGATGCGGAAGCCGAGCCACGCGTAGACGGCGAATGCGAGCGTGACGAACATGAGTCCGAGGAAGCCCCACTCCTCGCCGATGTTGCTCGCGATGAAGTCGTTGTACGGGAACGGGAGGAAGCCGTTCTGCTGATGCCCGTGCCCGAATCCCACCCCGAACAATCCGCCGGAGCCCACCGCGATGAGCGACTGCTTGAGCTGATAGCTCGCTTCCACGGGCGCCGAGCCGGGGTCGAGAAAGGAGGTCATGCGGAGCAGCGCGTACTGGACGTGCTCCACCTCGTGCCAGAGAATCGGCGTCGCGAGGATGCCGAGGAGCACCACGTGCCCGATGCGCACACCGCCGGCGAACAGGATGAGCCCCATGATCAGCGTGTACATCATCGCCGTGGAGAGATCGGGCTCGAGGATCGCGAGCAGATCGAGCACTCCGACGATGAGCAGAAACGGGAGCAGCCCCTTCGTGAGCCGGCGCAGCGCGTCGCCCTTCTTCACGATGAGCATCGAGGTCCACATGACCACCGCGAGCTTTCCGAACTCCGACGACTGGAACAGAAAGCCGAGGTTCACCCAGCGCCGCGAGCCGTTGATGCGCGGCGCGATCGCGCCGGTGAACGGGAGCACGGGGATGAGCAGCAGCACGATGGCCACTCCCATCACGGGCCACGCCCACTTGCGCCATCGCTCGGCGTCCACCTTCGCGGCGATGGCGAACACCACCACACCGAGCCCGACGCCGCTCGCCTGCCGCAGCAGGTAGTACATGCTGTCGTGCCCCTCGCGCACCGCGAGCAGCGCGCTCGCGCTGTCGAGCACGGCGAGGCCGAAGGCGAGCAGCACCGCGGTGATGATCACCATCGCGCGCGCTTCGACACCCATGCGCCACCGCTCGCGGACGCCCGACACGCCCGCCACCCCCGCCACGGCCGTCACGTGCCGGCTGTCTCCCCGGCGAGGCGCTTGAACGTCGCGCCGCGCTCCTCGTAGTTCTTGAACATGTCGTAGCTCGAGCAGGCTGGAGAGAGTAGCACCGTGTCGCCCGGCCGCGCGAGGGCGCGCGCACGGGCCATCACTTCCGCGAAGTCGGAGCCCATCCGCTCGATCGGCACGATGCCGCGCAGCGCGGGCTCGAGATCCTGCTGGACGATGGGCCCCGCTTCGCCGTACGCAATGACCGCGCGCCCGATGTGCTCGAGCGGCTTCGCGAGCGCGGTATACGGCTCACCCTTGTGCCGGCCGCCGAGCAGGAGGACGGTGGGACGCGTCATCCCCTGGATGGCCACGAGCGCGGAGCTCACGTTCGTCGCCTTCGAATCGTTGATCCAGAGCACACCGTTGTATTCGCCCGCCACCTCGAGCCGGTGCTCCAGCGGACGGAACGCACGGAGCCCATCGGCAATGAGCTCCAGCGCTTCAGTCGATTGATGCCGCTCGTCGGCGACGATCACCGCGAGCGCGGCGGCCATCGCGTTCTCCACGTTGTGACTGCCGAGCAGATGCAGCTCGTCGCGATGGAGCAGCGTCTTCCCCTTCCACACGATGGTGCCGCGGCGAGGGAGCAGCATCTCGTCGCCGGGGAGCATCGCGCTGTCGTTGTCGCCGACGTCCACGCGCGGGAAGTAGTACATGTCCGCCAGCGCGCTGCACCGAGCGAAATAGAAGTGGCCGCCGGGAACGCGCGCGATCATCCCCATGGCCCGCTGGTCGTTGTAGTTCACCACCCACTTGGACGACGCCGTCGCGTTGCGGAAGAGCAGTGCCTTGTCGGCGTAGTACTCCTCCACGCTCGCGTAGCGGTCCAGATGATCGGGGCTCAGGTTCGTCAGCACGCCGACCACGGGATCGATGCTCGGCGTGTCGTGCAGCTGGAACGACGACATCTCGAGCGCGATCCACGACGGATGATGATCCAGCAACGCGATCTCGGCGAGCGGCACGCCGATGTTCCCGGCATCGATGGCATCGTGGCCGAGCGCGCGCAGCAGGTGGCCGACGAGCGCGGTGGTCGTCGTCTTCCCGTTCGTTCCGGTGACGGCGATGTACCGCGTGTCTTGCAGAAACTGGAGCGCGACCTCGATCTCGCCGACGATCGGCACGCCCTTGTCCCGCGCATGCGCGAGGGGCGGCGCGGAGGGCGGTACACCGGGACTCGCGACGACGACGGACGCCACGCCGATCCGGGTCAGGTCGTGCGTCCCGACGTCCACTGTCACACCCGCGGCGCGCAGCTCCTCCGCCGTGGCGAGCACGCGATCGGATGCGCCCGCGTCGGAGGCATACACCCGAACGCCCTCGCGCGCGAGCAGCAGTGACGCGGCACGCCCGCTCTTTCCGAGCCCGATCACCGCGACTTCGCCGCGGAGCCACTCCCGTGGAATCATCGCAGCTTGAGCGTGGTGAGCGCGATGAACGCGCAGAAGATGCCGAGGATCCAGAAGCGCACCACCACCTGCGGCTCCGACCATCCCTTCACCTCGAAGTGATGGTGGAGCGGCGCGCGCAGAAAGACACGGTGCGCCTTCGCGTACTCGAGTCCGTAGCGCCGGCGCCGATGCTTGAACGCCGTCCGCTGGATGATCACGGATACCGTCTCGGCCACGAACACGCCGCCGATCAGCAGCAGCAGAAACTCGGACTTGAGCAGGATCGCCACGACGCCGAGCGCGCCGCCGAGCGCGAGGGAGCCCGTGTCCCCCATGAACACCTGCGCCGGGTGCGTGTTGTACCAGAGGAAGCCGATGAGCGCGCCGAAGAGCGCGGAGCAGAAGACAGTGAGCTCTCCCGCGCCGCGCAGATAGTAGATCTGCAGATACTGACTCGTGTCCACGCGGCCGATCACGTACGCGAAGAGCGCGAAGGTGACGACCGCGATCGCGGTGAGACCGGCGGCAAGCCCATCCAGCCCGTCGGTGAGATTCACCGCGTTGCTCGTCCCGGTGAGGACGAATGCGATCCACGGCACGTACATCCAGGCGAACACGGGCACCACGAGCACGTACTTGTAGAACGGCAATGTGGTGGATGCGCCCGGCAGCGTGGAGAGCGGCGACAGCCAGAGGTACAGCCCGAGCAGCACGCCGATCGAAAGCTGCCCCGCGAGCTTGTAGCGCTCCACGAGTCCCTCGTTCTTCCGCCCCTCGCGCTTCTGCTTGAGCTTGAGGTAGTCGTCGAGGAAGCCGATGGCGCCCATCCAGGCCATGACGAGGAGCGCAATCCACACGTAGCGGTTCGACAGCCGCGCCCAGAGCAGCGTGGGGACCACCGCCGCGATGAGGATGATGATCCCACCCATCGTCGGGGTGTCGCACTTGCCCTGGTGCGAATCGGGCGTCCCCGCGCGCACCACCTGGCGGATCTTCATCATGCGCAGGCGGTGCAGCACCGGCGGCCCGACGATGAACGCGACGAGCAGCGCCGTCACCGCCGCGCCGGCGGAGCGAAAGGTGATGTAATTGAAGACGTTCAGGACGCTCCAGTGCTTCGTGAGCGGCACGAGCAGGTAGTACAGCACTAGCGGTTGGCCCAGGCGGTGAGAGAGGGAACGAGGCGCTCGAGCTTCACGGCACGTGACGCCTTGAGCAGAACGATGGCATTCGGGGCGAGTCGGGGTTCGAGCGCGGGCCAGAGGTCCTCGACATCCGTGGCGACGAGCACCCGCGGATCGCCGGCGGACGTCGCGCCGAGCGCGGCGCCCATCTCGCCCACCCCCGCCAGCACCTCGATCGACGATTCGAGGGCCCGCCGCGCAATCTCGGCGTGCAGCCGTTCGGCGTGCACCCCGAGCTCCCGCATGGTCCCGAGCACGGCCACTCGCTGACGGCCGGCGCCCAGGCTCTCCAGCAGGTCGAGCGCGGCGCGCATCGACGCCGGGCTCGCGTTGTACGCGTCGTTGATGAGCGTCGCGCCGCCGAGCGATTCCCAGCTGGTGCGCATCGACGGGAGCGGCATCGCGGCGATCCCGCGCGCGGCGTCGGCCATCGACACGCCGCATTCGCGCGCGACGGCGAGCGCGAGCATCGTGTTGCGCAGATTGTGCGCGCCACGCACCGGCGGGCGCACCGTCACGCCGCACAGCTCGATCCACCCCTGCCCTTCGCCTTCCATTCCCCACCGGTCGGCGCGCACGTCACCCGCGTCCAGTCCCGCGGTCACGACGCGCCCCGCCTTGTGCACGGCGATGTCGGCGATCTCGGGCTGCACGGCCGGCGCGATCGCGACTGAGGCGCCGTCATAGATCAGCGTCTCCTCGCGCATCACCGTGTCCATGCTCCCCAGCCCCTCGAGATGCTCCTCGGCCACGCACGTGAGCAACGCGATGTCCGGCTCGACGATGGCGCGCAGCTGCGCCATCTCGCCGGGAATGTTCATCCCCATCTCGACCACGGCGACCTCCGCTTCATCGGGGAGCGCGAGCAGCGTGAGCGGCACGCCGATCAGGTTGTTCAGGTTGGCGTGCGTGGCGTGCACGTGGAGCACCGAACCGAGCGCGGCACGCACGAGCTCCTTCGTGGTCGTCTTGCCGTTGGAGCCGCCGATTCCGACGATGGCCTTCCCCCACGCATGACGGCGATAGTTGGCGAGCGCGCCCAGCGCCGCCTGCGTGTCGCCCACCTCATAAACGGACACGCCAAGCCCCGCCGCGGATTCCGCGCGCGACACGATCAGAGCGCGCGCCCCCTTCGCCACCGCGTCGCGGAGAAAGTCGTGCGCATCGAAGCGCTCGCCCACGAGCGCGACGAAGCAGTCGCCCTCGCGAATGGCGCGCGTGTCCGTCGAGATGCCGGCGATCGGCTGCGCACCGTGCGGCACCTCGCCCAGCGCGCGCACGCCGAGCGATCGGCCGTCGAGCGCCTCCGCAATGCGATCGAGCGTCCAGAAGGGCGCGCTCACTCGCTCGCCTCGCCTCGTGTGAGTTCCTGCACAATCACCTTCTCGTCGAATGGATACTTGGTAGTGCCACGAATCTGATAGGTCTCATGCCCCTTGCCTGCGAGCAGGATCACATCGTCGGGATCCGCGATGGCGAGCGCGCGCGCGATGGCGGTGCGGCGGTCCTCGACGCGCTCGTGCGGCGTCGTGCCGATCCCCGCCTCGATCTCGTCGAGGATGCGCTCTGGATCCTCGGTGCGCGGATTGTCGCTCGTGAGGATCGCGATGTCCGCGAGGCGGCCGGCGATCTCGCCCATCATCGGCCGTTTGCCGCGATCGCGGTCGCCGCCGCAGCCGAACACGACGATCAGGCGCCGCGTCGCGAACGGGCGCACCGCATCGAGCGCGCGCTCGAGAGAGTCCGGAGTGTGTGCGTAGTCGCGCAACACGGTCGGCTCCTCGTGCAGCAGCTCGAGCCGGCCCGGCACCTGCGGCGCGCACTGCAAGCGGGTCGCGATCATGCTCGGCGCCACGCCCATGTGCCACGCCGCTCCCGCGGCGCCGAGCGCGTTCGAGACGTTGAACGCGCCGATGAGCGGGAGGTGCACGATGTGCCGCTCACCGCCCATCTCCAGCATCCACTCGCTGCCGCGCGCCATGAAGCGCACGCCGGTAGCGCGCACGTCGGCGGAGGGCGCGAGCCCGAACGTGATCGTGCGCGGCGCGGGCGGGAGCGACTGCCACACGGGATCGTCCGCGTTCACGACCGCCGCGCCATTGGGGAGAATGTGCGACACGAGGCGCGCCTTCGCCTGGAAGTACGCCTCCATCGTCCTGTGATAGTCGAGGTGGTCGCGCGTGAGGTTGGTGAACACCGCGGCCTCGAACATGAGCCCGTCCACGCGCCGCTGGTCGAGGCTGTGCGACGACACCTCCATGGCGACGCGCTCGACGCCGGCATCGACGAACGCGCGCAGCACGCGCTGCAATTCGACCGGCCCGGGCGTGGTGAGCCCCGCACCGCCATCGAGCGGCGTCCCACGCCCCACGAGGACGCCGAGCGTCCCGATCGAGCCGCTCGGTCCCGGCCGCTCGTCGAGCAGGTGCCGCAGCAGTCCCACCGTGGTGGTCTTGCCGTTCGTGCCGGTGACGGCCGCGAGTCGCACGAGGCGCGCGGGCTCGGCGAACGCCGCCGCCGCGGCGATGGCGGCGGCGCGCCGCCCATCGCGCACGACGATCGCGGGGAGCGCGGTGCGCCCGTCATCCTCGACGATCGCCGCCGCAGCGCCCCGCGCCGCGGCCTGCGGCAGGTAGTCGTGACCGTCGGCCACAGCGCCGTGAATCGCGATGAACAACGCGCCCGGCGTCACCGCGCGGCTGTCATCCACGATGTTGGTCGCGTCCTCGGGGAGCGATGCGTCGGCGCGCACGAGAAGCCCGGCGCGCTGGAGCGCCGTGGTGACGGCACTGAGCGGGAACGGTTTCATGGGACGGCCACCACCGTCACGTCCGCGCCCGGCTGGAGCAGCGCGCCTGCGGAAGGCGTGGTGGATGTCGCGCGGCCGAATCCCGAGAGGTGCACGTGAAAGCCCGCGCGGTGCAACGTGTACACCGCGTCGCGCAGCGTGAGTCCATGCACGTCGGGGACCGCGCGCGCTCCGTGCGGCGGCGGTACGGGCGCGTCGTGCAGCGGGAGTGTGAACACCGCGACGGCAGACTGGCCATCGTCGCCCGTCCGCGCGGTATCGCCCGCAGCACTCCCCGCACTCGGGGCGTTGGCGAGCGAGGACGGCGCGTCGGTCGCGTGCGCAGTCGATGCGTTCGACGTCGGCGCCGGCGTCGCATTCGCGACCGTCGACTCCGACTTCGGCGCCCGCGTCCGCGCGACCGCGGATGCGGTGCGCACGGCGCCGAGTGAATCTCCCTCGCCCCGCACCGCCGTCGCCAGCGATTCACTCACCGCGAGCTCGCGACGATCCAGCGCGGCATCGCGGGAGGCGATGGCTGCTTCGAGTACGACCTTCATGATGGGCGCCGCCGTATTCGCGGCGTAGTACGACGTACCGGTCGGATTTTCGAGCTTCACGACAATGACGTACTGTGGATGATCGGCGGGGAAGAGCCCCACGAACGACGCGGAGTAGCGACCCGACACGTACCCCTTCCCCGGCACCGCGGCCCGCGCGGTGCCAGTCTTCCCCGCCACCGAGTAGGTGCCGAGCTCCGCGCTCTTGCCCGTCCCCTCCTCCACCACGCCCTGGAGAATGCCGCGCATCGTGCGCGCGACCTGCTCGCTCACCACGCGGCGCACGACGGTGCGCTGGTGACGATAGATGATCGTGCCGTCGGGCGCACGGATCTCCTTCACGAGGGCGGGCTGCAGGAGCTCGCCGCCGTTCGCGAACGCCGCGTACGCGGTGACGAGCTGCACCGGGGTGACGCTCACCTCATACCCCATGGCCAGCGAGGCCGCGGACTGTCGCGACCACTGCACGGGAGGCCGCAGAGTGCCGCCCGCCTCCGCAGGATAGTCGACGCCCGACGGCGTCCCGAAGCCGAAGTCGCGGAGCGCCTCGAACTCCTCGCGCGGGGTGAGGCGCTGGGCGAACTTCACGATCCCCACGTTGCTCGAGTAGCGGATCACCTCGCGCAGTGTGAGCGCGGCGCCTTCCGCCTTCTCGTCGTCGTGAATCGTACGCCCCTCGATCGTATACGTTCCGCCATCGGTGGCGACGGTCTCGCCGGGACGCACCTTGCCGCGCTGCAACAGCGCGGCAGCCATGAACGGCTTCATCACGGACCCCGGCTCGTACGGCTCGGTGAGCGCTGGGATCCCCGACGAGCGCGGATCGGAGCGCTTGCTCACGATCGCCCGGATCTCGCCGTCGTTCGGGTCGAGGATGACGATGTCGCCGCCGTCCGCGCCCGTGCGCGACATCGCTTCCTCCAGCGCGCGCTCGGAGATCTCCTGCAGCGCCTGGTTGATGGTCAGCACCACCTCGTCGCCCGGCACCGGCGCCACGTCCGTCCCGCCGGGGAGCGCAAAGTGGGGACCACGTGGATCGCGGGCGCGTGTCACCTTCCCGGGGCGTCCGCGCAGCAGTGAGTCGAGCACCAGCTCGAGCCCCTCGAGCGGCTCGCCGTTGCTGTTCACGCGCCCGACCACACGACGCGTGGCCTCGCGCAGCGTGTACACGCGCTGGAGCACTGGCTCGACGTACACGCCGCGCATGGCGGTGAGCTGCGCCGCGGCACCGGGGAGAAACTCACCGGGGATCGTCACCCAGGCGCGCGTGCGATCCGTGGCGCGCGTGATCCAGCTGCGCGGCACATCGAGCGCGGCGAGCTCCCGCGCCGCCGCGCTCGGGTTCGTCAGCTCGCGCGGCGCGATGCTCACGCGCACCATCGCCCGGCTCTCGGCGAGTGGCGCGCCGTTCGCGTCGAGGATCTCGCCGCGTGGCGCGGGGATGTCCGAGACCGCGTAGTGCTGCTTCTGCGCGCGCTGCGTCCACAGGTCGCCCTGCCAGAGCTGC
>DASVCF010000178.1:0-64856 GCA_036381735.1 Gemmatimonadaceae bacterium
CACAACCCAGAACTCATCACCCACAACGCTCACCGTCCAATCGGTACCCCTCTCCGCCACCGCCTCCCCCTCACCCGCTCGCGCCACCTGGGTCCCCGCGCACCCGGCCCCGCGCGCTGCCCGACCGTGATAAGCGCGACCGCGCCGATGATCGTCGCCGCGGCGAGCGCCGTTCGCGCGGTGAGCGGCTCGCCCGCGAACGCCCACCCCAGCACCACCGCGACCACGGGGTTCACGTACGCGTAGGTGGACACACGCGCGGGCGTGGAAACGCGGAGCAGCCAGATGTAGCACGTGAAGCCCACGAGCGAGCCGAACACCACGAGATACAACAGCGCGCTCACCGATTTGATCGATACCACTCCCGACGCCATCGCGCGCCACTCGCCGGTGAGCGTGGCGATCAGAATGAGGATCACGCCGCCCGCGAGCAGCTCCATCGCCGTGCCGAGCAATGGCGTCGATGGGAGCGTCGCGCGGCGCGAGTACAACGATCCCATCGCCCACGAGAGCGAGCCGAGCACGAGCACGGACGCCCCGATGTGATCGATCGGCTCGCCGCCGGCGAACGTGCCGGGCCCCACGAGCAGCGTGATCCCCGCGAGGCCGAGCGCGATGCCGGCGAGCACCCACGCGCCCGGACGCACGCCGCGCGGACGCGCCCAGTCGAGCACCACCATCCACAGCGGCACCATCGCCACGATCAGCGACGCGGGCCCCGTGGCGACGCGTTGCTCGGCCCACACCACCGCGCCGTTCCCGCCCACGAGCAGCAGGGCGCCCACGATCGCCGCCGAGCGCCACTGCGCGATGGTCGGCCGCTCGGCGCTGCGCGAGCGCATCCACGCGTAGAGGACGATACCCGCGAGCAAGTGACGAATCCCCGCCATCGCGAAGGGCGGGATCGTCTCGATCGCGAAGCGGATGGCGAGGTACGTGGAGCCCCAGATCAGGTACACGGCCGCGAACGCGGCGACGACGGCGATCGTCCGCGGTGGAGCGTGCTGCGGTGACTCGGCCACGTGCGTCAGGAAGCGATCGTGTGAGGGGCGAGAGGCGGATGGCCAACCACCGCGGGGCGAAGCATGCGCAGAATCTAACGGGTCACGGGCTCACGCGCGGCGGTTGCCCGCTCGCGCGTGACGACCACTCGCTCACCCGTGGCTCCCGTGTCCGTGCTTGGGGCCCTTGTCCTTGTGGTGATCGCCAGTGCCATCGGTGCCCGAGGGGCCGGTGCTCGACGGCCCACCGGTGGGGGGAGGAGATGGCTTCTGCTTCACCGTGAGGCTCGCGCTGCCGCTCGTCCCATCGCTCGTGCCGGAGATCGTGGTCGAGCCCGGCGCGTTGGCCTGCACGAGCCCCTCGCCTGTGACCGACGCGACCGCGCCATCGCTGGACGCCCACGCCACCACGCGATCGCTCAGCACGCTGCCATCATCGGCGTACAGCGTGGCCGTTGCCTGCGTGGTCTGTCCCACCTCGAGCTCGGTCGTGGCGAGCCCGACCGTCAGGTCGTGCACGTGCTTCCGCTCGACCTTGATCTTCGCGCTCCCCGACTTCCCCTCGCTCGTCGCGGTGATCGTCACATCCCCCGGATTGATGCCGAGCACGAGTCCGGAGGAGGAGACGGTCGCGTTCGAGCTGGCCGAGCTGCTCCAGGCGACGGTCCGTCCAGTGAGCGTCCGGCCGTATGCGTCCTTCAGCGTGACGTGCAGCTGCACGGTCTGTCCCTGCCGAATCGTCGACGACGACGGATCGACGCTCACGCTCGCGACCGATGCCTCCGAGACGGGCGGCGGGCCGGGCGTCTTCACCGTCACCGTGGTCGATGCGCTCTTCCCTTCGCTCGTGGCGGAGATCGTCGCCTGTCCTTGCGACACCCCCTTCACGTGGCCGGCGTTGTCCACCGTCGCCACGTTCTGGTGATCGCTCGACCAGACGATCGTGCGCCCGTTCAACTTGTTCCCCTTGGCGTCGTAGACGACCGCCTGCAAGTCGACGGTGGATCCCACGGTGACCGTGGCGCTCTTCGGCGCGATCACCACGGACGCCGCCGGCACCGGCGTGACCGTCACCGTCGCGAGCCCGGGCTGCCCCTGCGAGCTCGCCGCGATCTGCGCGGTGCCCACAGCGAGCGCGCTGACGACACCGACATCGGACACCGTCGCGATCGTCGTGTCGCTGCTCGACCAGAACACGTCGGCGCCCGTGACGGTGTTGCCGTGCGCGTCCTTGAGGGTGGCGACGAGCGGGAGCTGTGCGCCGACGTTCAGTACGGGCGTGTTCGGCGAGACGGTGACGCTCGCGACATTCGCCGAGGGGCTCAGCGTGTCGCCGCTGCAGGCGACACTGGCGACGACGACACCGGCCAGGGCGGTGCGGAGAAGACTTCGAGACCTGCACATCGGGCTGCCTCGCACGTGAGACTTGGTGCGGGAGTCGGTTGGCGGACGCCCATCGGCGGCGCCGCCACGCTGCACCGTGCACAGTGGCAAGAGGCGTTCCGGCTCGGCGTCCTCCGGGTGCGGATGGCATACCCCCTGCCTTTACCATCGGGATGCCGAACGAATCTGTTCGGCGCGATGATGCGCGTGACTCCCTGTGGAGGCTCTTGCCATGAACGGGTTCTTTCGCACGCTCGCGCAGCGCACGTCGGCGGCGACGGGCTCGCCATGGACCTTCCTCGCCGCCGTGCTGATCGTGCTGGGATGGGCGCTCACCGGGCCGATGTTCCACTACTCGGACACGTGGCAGCTCGTCATCAACACGGGCACGACGATCGTCACCTTCCTCATGGTGTTCCTCATCCAGAACACGCAGAACCGCGACGCGAAGGCCATGCACCTCAAGCTCGATGAGCTGCTGCGCGCGGTGACCGGCGCGCGCACGCGACTCGTCGATCTGGAAGACCTGTCGGACGACGAGCTGGCGCGGCTACAGCACGAGTTCCAGTCGCTCCGCGAGCGCCTGCAGCGCGCGAGTGAAGAAGTCACGGCCTCGCGCGATGCACACGCCAGCCATCCGAAGCGGCGTGCCGAGGATCGCGTGGAGCCGTGAGCTGTGGGGTTGTGGGTTCTGGGTTGTGGGTTCTGGGTTGTGAGTTCTGAGTACGGCGTCCTGAGTGGTTGAGGGCTACTCACAGCCCAGAACTCACAACCCAGCACTCAGTCCGCCGCTTCCCGCCTCCCGTCCCCCCCGGCACAATCCCTGCGCGCCCGTCTCGTCTCAGCAGAGGAGACGCATATGAACAAGGCACTGACTCTCGTCACGGGCGCGGGCCTCGGGGCGGCGCTGATGTATGTGCTCGACCCCGACCGCGGGACCCGGCGCCGCGCGCTCATCCGCGATCAGATCACGCACGCCGCGAACAAGACGGGGGACGCCATCGGCGCCACATCGCGTGATGTGAGCCATCGCATGAAGGGGGTCGTGGCGGAAGCCAAGGGGAGGTTCGGCGGCGAGCACGTCTCGGACGACACGGTGCGCGAACGCGTGCGCGCGGAGATGGGTCGCATCGTCTCCCACCCGAGCTCGATCATTGCCACGGTGCGCGACGGGCGCGTGATCCTGAGCGGGCCGATTCTCGCGCACGAAGTGCAGCCGTTCCTCGACCGCGTGCGCTCGGTGCGCGGCGTGCGCGAGGTGGACAACCGGATGGACGAGCACGAGACGGCGGAGGACGTCCCAGGGTTGCAGGGCGGACGCGAGCGCGTGGGGCGCGAGTCCGCGCTGCAGGAGAACTGGCCGCCCGCCACGCGCGTGCTCGCGGGCGCGGCAGGCGGCGCGCTCGCGCTCTATGGCGCGAAGCGGGAAGACACCCTCGGCGCCGCCATCGGGCTCATCGGGCTCAGCCTGCTCGCGCGTGCATCGTCGAACCTCGACGTGCAAGGTCTCACCGGACTCGGCGGCGGGCGGCGTGCCATCTCCGTGCAGGACGCGATCAACATCGGCGCGCCGCTCAAGACGGTGTTCGCGTTCTGGAAGGACTATCAGCACTTCCCGCACTGGATGTCGCACGTGCGCGAGGTGGCCGAGCTCGAGCCCGGCCACTCGCGTTGGGTGGTGGATGGACCCGCGGGCATTCCCGTCGAGTGGGAGGCCGTCATCACGAAGGAGATCCCGAACCGGCTGCTCGCGTGGGAGAGCGTGGGCGACTCGACGGTCGCGCAGACCGGGATCATCCACTTCAGCGAGCTCGCCGATGGCGGCACGCACGTGGACATCAAGCTCTCGTACAAGCCGCCGGCCGGCGCGATCGGCCACGCGGTGGCCAGCTTCTTCGGCGCGAATCCGGAGCAGCAGATGCAGGACGACCTGGTACGTGTGAAGACGCTCCTCGAGACGGGGCGCCCGCCCCATGATGCCGCGAAGCCGGTGGAGCAGGTGAGCGTGCCGCCGGACGTGAGCATTCAGCAGGGCGAGGCGGGTCGTGCCGCGCCGTGACCGCGCATGAGCTCACGCTCCTCGCCGGCACGGCCAATCCCGGGCTCGCGTCGTCCATCGCGCGCGAGCTCGGGGTTCCGCTCGGCGCGTGCGCCATCGAGCGATTCCCCGATGGCGAAGTGCACGCGTGCATCGACGAATCGGTGCGTGGACGGGAGGTCTACGTCGTGCAGCCGACGTCGCCTCCCGTCAACGATCATCTCATCGAGCTGCTGATCATCGCCGACGCGGCGCGCCGAGCATCGGCCGCGCATATCACGGCGATCATCCCGTACTTCGGCTACGCGCGCGCGGACAAGCGCTCCGGCTGTCGCGAAGCGATCACCGCGCGCATGGTCGCCGATCTCATGCAGCACGTCGGGCTCGACCACGTCATCACCCTCGATCTGCACACCCCGCAGGCCGAGGGCTTCTTTCGCATCCCCGTGGACAACCTGACCGCCGTTCCGCTCCTGTCCGGCGCGGTGCGCACCGACGTGGCATCCGATCTCGTCGTCATTGCCCCGGATGCGGGCCGCGTGAAGATGGCGACCGCGTACGCGCAGTCCCTCGGCGCGCCGCTCGCCGTCCTGCACAAGCGCCGCGAGAGCGGCACGCGGACGACGGTGACGCACCTCGTGGGCGACGTGCGCGACCGGCGCTGTCTCATTGTGGACGACATCATCTCGACCGGTGGGACCATCGCCGAGAGCGCGGCCGCGCTGCTCGAGGCTGGTGCGCGGCGAGAGGTGATCGTGTGCGCCACGCACGGCCTGCTGCTCGATGGCGCCATCGAGCGCATGCGCACGGCCGGCGTACACGCCGTCTTCGCCACCGACTCCGTCGCGCCGCGCGGCGATGGCGGAGCAGATGATGGCGGCGCGCTCGTGCACGTCGTCTCCACCGCCACGCTCTTCGCGACCGCGCTGCAGCGGATCAGGGCGGATGGCTCGTTGCGGGAGTTGCGTGAGGCTCGGGGCTCGGGGCCCGGGGCTCGGGGTTCGGCGTTTGGCGGTACAACCATTGTAGATCAGAACCCGGCACAGCGGTTGTAGTGCAGGTTACGCCCGTGTAGCGCAGCGCAGGTCGCACCTGTGCAGCGCAGGTCACACCTGCGTAGCGCAGATACGCATGTAACGCCTGTGTGCGGCAGGGTGCAGCCGTTGGCTCCTGCCCGAACCCCTAGTCCCGAACCCCTAGTCCCGAGCCTCGAGCCCCGAGCCATGCCCGATCTCCATCTCCCGCTCCCGCCAGAATTCAAGATGTGGCGTGAGTTCAAGGCGTTCCTGCTCAAGCAGAACGTGCTCGCGCTGGCGCTCGCCGTGGTCGTCGGCTCGGCGACCAACAGCGTGGTGCAGGGGATCGTCAACGATTTCATCATGCCCGTCGTCACAGCGGTCACGCCGACCGAGAAGTGGCAGACGGCCACGGTGGACATCGGCCGCGTGCACTTCGCCGTCGGTCACTTCGCGAGCGTCGCGCTCAACTTCATCATCATCTCGTTCGTCGCCTGGCAGCTCACCAAGTTCTTCCTCAAGCCCCAACCGGTCACCACCGCGACCCAGGCCATGCGCCAGTGCCCCTACTGCAAGATGCAGATCGATGCCCGCGCCACGCGCTGTCCGTACTGCACGAGCGAGGTGGCGCCGGTGAATCAGTGAGTCAGGAATGACAGACGGCAGAGAGCAGAAAGCAGAGAGCAGAAAGCAGAAAGCAGAGAGCAGGAACGGCTCGCTCCCTTCCGCTTTCTGCTTTCTGCTTTCGCCGTTCGAGCTTCTTCCTGACTCACTGACCCGCTGACTCACTGACCCACTGTCGTTCTCACCGCCTTCCCATCCGCGTCGAGCAGCTTCACCTCGCCGAGGTTGAGTGCGCGCACGCCGGACTCGATCTTCGCGCGGTCGCCGACGACCACCCATACCAGATGGTCGGGGTGTACCACTTGGCGCGCGGCCTTGTTGAGGTCGGCCACCGTGAGTGCGCGCACGGCGGCGGCGTAGCGGTCGTAGTAGTCGAGCGGGAGGCCGAAGCGCACCATCTCGGCGATCGATGCGCCCACGGCGCCGTTCGTCTCCCACCGGCCGGGGAGGCTGAGCGTGAGGTCGTCCTGCACCTTCGTCAGCTCGTCGGCGGTGATGGGATGATCGCCGACCACGCCGTGCAGCTCCTTCGACAGCTCGCGCAGCGACTCCGCGGTCTTGTCCGTCTGCACGGGCGCGATGGCGATGAAGGGGCGCTGCCCCTTGGCGTCGAAGACGAGCGATGAGGCACCGTACGACCAGTGCTTGTCCTCGCGCAGGTTCATGTTGATGCGCGACGTGAAGGCGCCGCCCAGCGCGTCGTTCATCGCCTCGATGGCGATCTCATCCGGATTGTTCTTCGGCGGCGCGATGTTGCCGGCGAAGATGATCGACTGCTGCGAGCCCGGGCGGTCGATGAGGTATACCGTGGATGTCGGCTCCTGCGCCACGGTCGCGATGTTCTTCTTGGGCACCGAGCCGCGCTTCCAGTTCTTGAAGAGCGCCTCGAGCTTCGGCTTGATCTCATCCATCGACGTGGCCCCCACCACGACGAGCGTCGCGTTGTTCGGCTTGAACCACGTGTCGTGGAACGACGCGAGCTGGTCGCGCGTGAGGCCGGCGACCGAGGTCTCCGTTCCCGAGCCCGTGAGCGGGGTGCCGTACGCGTGCTTCGCGCCGTAGAGCAGCTCGGGGAAGACGCGGAGCGCCATCTGCACCGGGGTCACCTTCTCGCGCTGGATGCGCGCGAGCTGCTGCTTCTTGAGCCGGTCGAAGTCGGCGGCGGGGAACGACGGGTGGAGGATGACGTCGGCGTAGATGGCGAGCGCCGCGTCCAAGTTCTCCTTGAGCGTCGACATCGAAACGGTCGATGCATCGAGCGACGAGCCCGCGCCGAGCGAGGCGCCGAGTCGCGATAGCTCCTCGCTGATCTGCAGCGCGCTGCGCGATGTGGTCCCCTCGTCGAGCATGCTCATCGCGAGACTCGCCTGGCCGGGGACGCCGAACTGGTCGGCGGCGAAGCCCGCGTCCACGAGCAGGTTGAAGCTCACGAGTGGCACGGCGTCGCGGTGCGCGAGCACGATCTTGAGGCCGTTGGAGAGCGTGGCCGTCTGTGTCGCGGGAAAGTGCGGCGCCGGCGGCGTGGCCACGGCGGGAAGCTTCGAGCGATCGACCGTCGATGCGACGACGTCGTACGTCGGGTACGGTTGGACCTCGAGCATGAACTTCCCGTCCGAGAGCCACGCGCGCGCCGCGTTGCGGAGGTCGTCGGCGGTCGCGTTGGCCACGCGGTCGAGCGTCGTTGCATAGGCCGTGGGATCGCCGCCGAACACCATGCTCGTGGCGAGAATATCCGACTTCCCGCCGAAGCCGCCGATCCGTTCGGAGCCGCGGATGAAGTTCGCGCGGTACTGCGTCTTGATGCGTTGCAGCTCGTCCGGTGTCGGACCGTCCTGGAGGAAGCGCGCGAGCTCCTCGTTCACCGCCTTCTCCACCGCGACGAGATCGCCGCCCGGCTTCGCGGTGGCCGTGATGATGAACTGACCGCCGATCTCCTGCGCGTCCATGAACGCGCCGGCATCGGTGGCGATCTGATCATCGTAGACCAGGCGCTTGTACAACCGCGACGTCTTGCCGGAGGAGAGCACGTCGCTCACGAGGTCGAGGTAGTCGGCGTCCACCGTCCCCCACTGCGGAACGTTCCACACCATGTAGACCCGCGCCTGCGGCACGCGGTCCTGCATCACCATGCGATGCGTCCCCGTCATCTTCGCGACCCACGCACGCTGCGTCGCGATGGGCGGGCCGGCGGGAATGTCGCCGAAGTACTTCAGCACTTTCTCGTGCGCCGCCTCGGGCGTGATGTCGCCCGCGATCACCATCACCGCGTTGTCCGGGCCGTAGTACGTCTTGAACCAGTTCTTCACATCGTCGAGCGACGCCGCGTTCAGGTCCTCCATCGATCCGATGACCGAATGCGAGTACGGGTGTCCGGCGGGGTAGGTATTCTCCTCGATGACGTTGAACACCTGCCCGTACGGCTGATTCTCCCCCTGTCGCTTCTCGTTCTGCACGACACCGCGCTGCTCGTTGAGCTTGGCCGTGTCGATGGCGCCGAGGAGATGGCCCATGCGCTCCGATTCCATCCAGAGCGTGAGATCGAGCGCCGAGGTGGGGACATCCTCGAAGTAGTTGGTGCGATCCGTGTTGGTGGTGCCGTTCATGTCCGTGGCGCCCACCTTCTCCATCGGCTTGAAGTAGTCGTCGTTGTAATGCTCGGTCCCGTTGAACATCAGGTGCTCGAACAGGTGCGCGAACCCCGTGTGGCCGAGCTGCTCGTTCTTCGACCCCACGTGGTACCAGATGTTGACGGCGACGATCGGCGCCTTGTGGTCCTCGTGCACGATGAGCGTGAGCCCGTTCGGGAGCACATACTTGGTGAACGGGATGTCGAGCGCGGCGGCTGCGGACCTCGCAGCAGCAGCGTTCGCGCTGGATGCGCGGCGCTGCGCGGAGGCCCGCCGCGGCGCGAGCGTGCCGGCGGCGAGCGTGAGCGCGACAGCGATGACGGAGCACAGCGAGCGACACACGGAGCGCATGAGACCTCCCGTCGTGGAGGAATAGATGGGCAGCGGCACCCGTCCGAGGAGAGGGGGCGATGTGGGGCAGAATACGGCCGCCTGTGAGGGAGGGGAAGAGAGGGGCGGTGGTGAGTTGTGGGTTGTGAGTTCTGAGTGGGCTCTGAGCCCGACGCTCCCTGGATGGTCGAGCTCACAGCCTCCACTCACAGCTACTCACAACTCACAGCCCACAGCCGCCTCTCCCCTCTTGCCTCCCCGCATCCCGCTCTCTACCATTCCCCGCATGACGCTCCGCTCGACCAACCCCGCACCGCGCACGATGTGCATGTGCCACCTCATGTGTCACACCGCCGGCCTCATGGTCCGCGGGGTTCTCGGAGCGCGCGTGTAAGCTGTCGATCACCAGACTAGCCAGTGCCGCCCCGGTCCCACTCGGACCGGGGCGTTTTTGTTGTGCGCCGCCGACGTCGCGCAATCCACCGCCCGCGTCACCACCGTCATGATCACGCCGAGGGAACACCGACCCATGCAGCCGATCGCCATCTTCCACGAGCACCCAGACTGGTTCCGCCCGCTCTTCGCCGAGCTCGATCGGCGCGGCATCCCCTACGTGCGACTCGATGCCGCCGCGCACGGCTACGACCCGTCCGAGCGCGCGGTCCCCTACTCGCTCGTGTTCAATCGCGCGTCGCCCTCGGCGTACCTCCGTGGACATGGACAGTCCACCTTCTTCACGCTCGACTGGCTGCGGCATCTCGATCGCCTGGGCGTGCCCGTGGTGAACGGTGCGGCGGTGTACGCGATGGAGACGTCGAAGGCCTTCCAGACGGAGATCCTCGAGGAACTGGGCTTGCCGCATCCCGCGACGCGCGTGATCAACGACGCGTCGCGCGCCGTCGTCGCCGCGCGCGGGCTCCGCTACCCGGTGCTCGTGAAGGCGAACATCGGCGGGAGCGGGGCGGGGATCGTCTCGTACGGCTCCGAAGCCTCGCTCGCGCGCGCGGTCGAGCAGGGCAGCATCGATCTTGGCGTCGACCACGTGGCCCTCGTGCAGGAGCAGGCGCCGCTCCGGGATGGCCACATCACGCGCGTCGAAGTGCTCGGACAGAAGTTCCTCTACGCGATCGACGTCTACCCCGCCGACACGTCGTTCAACCTCTGCCCGGCCGACGTGTGCCAGACGACCGATGGCCAGGCGCTCAGCCGCTCGGCGTGCGCGCTCGACGCGCCGAAGAACGGGATGCGCGTGGAAGGCGTCACGCCGCCCAAGGAGATCATCGAGCAAGTGGAGCGCATCGCGCGCCGCGTCCAGCTGGACGTGGGCGGCATCGAGTATCTGGTCGATGATCGCGACGGCCGCCACTACTTCTACGACATCAACGCGCTCTCGAATTTCGTGGCCGATGCGCCGCGCGTGATCGGCTTCGATCCGTTCGAGCGGTTGGTCGACTATCTCATCGCGCGCGCCGAGCGGCGGCCGAGCGTGGAGGCGGCGTGATGCGCTACGGCTACTGGCTCCCCGTCTTCGGCGGCTGGCTGCGCAACGTTCCCGACGAAGGGATGGACGCGTCGTGGGACTACGTGAGCCGCCTCACGCGACGCAGCGAGCAGATCGGCTACGATCTCACGCTCATCGCCGAGCTGTACATGAACGACATCAAGGGGATCGACGCGCCTGCACTCGATGCGTGGTCCACCGCGGCCGCCCTCGCCGCCGTCACCGAGCGGCTGGAGCTCATGGTCGCCGTGCGCCCCACCTTTCATCAGCCGGCGCTCCTCGCCAAGCAGGCCGCGAACATCGACAACATCTCGCGCGGCCGGCTCGCGCTCAACGTGGTGAGCGCGTGGTGGTCCGATGAGGCGCGCCGCTACGGCGTGCACTTCGATCAACACGATGATCGCTACGCGCGCACCGCCGAGTGGCTCGAGGTGGTGGACGGCGTGTGGCGCGAGCCGCGCTTCACGCACCAGGGGCGCTACTACGCGGTGGACGACGCGATCGTCCAGCCCAAGCCCGTGCGCCGGCCGCGACCGACCATCTACGCGGGCGGCGAGTCCGAGGCCGCCAAGCAGCTCATCACGCGCGCGTGCGACGCCTACGTCATGCACGGCGACCCCCCGGAGCGGATCGCGCCCAAGATCGCGGACATGCGATGCCGTCGCGACGCGCTCGGTCTCGAGCCCATGCAGCACGGCATGGCCGCCTTCGCCATCGTGCGCCCCACCGAGGCGGAGGCGAAGCGCGAGGTCGAGCGTATCACCAACGTCGCACCGGGCTCGCCGGGCTACCACAACTATCAGGACTGGATCGCGAACACGAAGCTCGAGCGCCAGGTGAGTCTGCAGGACTACTCCGTCTCGAACCGCGGACTCGGCGCGGGGCTCGTGGGGACGCCGGAGCAGGTGGCCGAGCGCGTGCGCGCCTTCGCGGACGCGGGAGTGGATCTACTGCTGCTGCAGTGCAGTCCGCAGCTGGAGGAGATGGAGCGGTTCGCGGAAGAGGTGATGCCGCTGGTGGCGTAGAGGAGTGGGTCAGTGAGTCAGTGGGTCAGAACAACAGGGAGGAGGGAGAAGGGAGGAACCAACGGATGTCATCCCGAGCGCCTGTCATCCCGAGCGGTTGTCATCCCGAGCGCAGCGAGGGATCTCGGCCGGTTATGAGGAGATCCCTCGCTGCGCTCGGGATGACATCGCTGCGCTGGGGATGACAGTCTCGCCTTACGGGCGTCTTCTGACTCACTGACCCACTGACCCACTGACCTACTGACTCACTGACTCACTTCTTCTGGCCCACTGACCCACTGACCCACTTCTTCGCTCAGTATATTTCACCATCTCTTCACCAGACCCGGAGTCAACGGCCATGCGCCGCGTGATGTGTAAATCGAAGATCCACCGCGCCACGCTCACCGGCGCGGACCTGCACTACGAGGGGAGCCTGACGCTCGACCGCGACCTCATGGATGCGGCCGACATCCTCCCCTACGAGAAGGTGAGCATCGTCAACATCAATACGGGCTCGCGCCTCGAGACCTACGTCATCGAAGGGCGCGCGGGCTCGGGCGAAGTGCAGCTCAACGGCGCCGCCGCCCGCCTCGGCGCCGCGGGCGACCGTGTGATCGTCATCAGCTACGCCGAGTACGACGAGAGCGAGCTCGAGGACTTCACGCCGACGATCGTGTTCGTGGATGAGAAGAACCGGATGCGGGAGGCGGCGGTGGCGAGACCTTCTGGGTCGTGAGTCGTGGGTTGTGAGTGGTCGTGGGTGCGGGCATCGGGGCTGCACACCACTCGCAACCCACCACCCGGAACTCACGACACTTCGTCTCCTCGCACGCTCGGCGTCTCCTCCCCTTCCCGCTCCGACTGTACCAGCGCTTCCAGCTCGCGGTCCCGCAGATTGAAGATGTACGGCGCGCCGATGAGCCCCACGCGCAGGTGGCTCAGTGTGAGCGAGGCGCCGTGCATCAGCACATCGTCGGCGTTGTCGAAGCGAACGGCGCGCCCATCGACGTAGGTCACGGCGCCCGCGCCCGCCACTTCCGCCAGGTGGCCGCGCACGATGAGCGCCGTATCTTCATCGATGCCGAGCCCGAGCAGCTCCGGGTTCTCGGCCACGCGGCGAAAGAGACGCTGCAGGCGGCCGCGCTTCGAGAAGTGCGTGTCGATGACGGACGAGAAGCCGAGGAGTCCGAGGCCGGGGCCCAGGTGCCGCTCGATGACGTCGCCGTGCATCGTCACCTCGCCCCCCGCGAGGATGGTTTCCGACATCGCGGCCGCGCCGGCGCTCGTGCCGCCCACCACCGCGCCGCCCGCGTACGCCGACCGGATGGCGCGCCCCACGCGTGAGCCGCTGAGCGTGGCGACGAGCGCCACCTGATCGCCGCCGCCGAGGAAGATCCCCTTCGCCTCGAGCACCATCTGCGCGATGCGCTCGTCCTGCGCGCGCTCGCGTCGGTCGACGATCGGGAACTCCACGTTCCTCGCGCCCGCCGAGGCGAACGCGTTCTTCCAGGCGACGGCCGAGCCCACGGGATCCGATGAGGCCGTCGTGAAGCCGACGATCTTTTCCCCCTCGCGCGCCCCGCTCGCGGTGAGAAACGCATCGAACGCCGCGCCGTGCGGGTCGCAGGCGCCGCCGATGAGCACGAGCGTCCCCGCCTGCACATCGCTCCGTCGCCGGCGCGGTGCGACTGCGCCGGTCGCCTCGATGCGGCGGTCGTCGCCGCGCGCCGTATGGACACGCGCCTCAGGATCGACGTGTGCATCGGTGTCGACGTGCGCATCCGTATCGACGCGCGCATCGTGATCGGCCGGCGCAGGTGGCCGCGTCGTGGCGTGCTCCGTCGGGGAGATTCGACTCATGGCACCATCCCCGGTTCGGGCTCCAGCTCGCGCAGCGTGAAAACGGCGAGTGCCGCGGCCACCTGCGCGGCGACGGGCGCATCGCGCCGCACCGCGCCGCCATCCGCCGTCACACCCGCGCGCTCGAGCACGATGCGACCCTCGTGCACGAGCGCCACCGAGTGCGCCGCCTGCTCGTCGCGCACCGTCACATGGTCATCGGTGGCGAAGATCGCCACGCGACACCCTGCATCGCGCGCCCGGTCCTGCACCTCCCACTCATTGGCCGGCGCAATGACGAACCCGCCCGGGCACACCGCGTCGGCCACCACACTCACCAGCGCCCGCGCGCGATCGGGCGCGCGGTAGCGCTCGGGCACATCCGTCGGCGCCGCGTCGAGCACGATGCCCAGTTCCGCGCGCGAGTACGGGAGCCCGGCCTGCAGGATGTACCCCGGCGCCACCTCCACCAGGAGATCGTCGCGATCGACGCCGCGCGCGATCATCTCGTCGCGCGTCTCGTGGCGCGCCGCGCCGCCCGTGATCCCGCACAACACGTGCTGCCGCAGCGCGGGCAGATCGGGCGAGTCCGCGAGCGCGCGCAGCTCGAGCAGCGCGTGCTCCACCGAGCACAACGTCCCCGCGAACGCCTGCTGCGTGATGCCGAGCGCGAGCGCGGCGGCGCGGAGCCCCACGCCGCTATGGTGATGCTCGACGATCACCGTGTACTCGCCCGGCACATCACCGCCGCGCGTCTTGCCGTACCCCACCTCGTGTCCGATCATCGTCTGCAGCTCGAGCGCCACGTGCTCGAGGATGTGCGGCGCGTACGTTCCGCGCTGGAGCCGGGTGAGGAAGCCGCCGCGTTCGCCGATGCTGCACCGATGCTCGACGAGCCCCGGCAGCGCGCTGACGAGTGCCCGCGCGACTCCCGGCACATCCGCGGAGGAGATCTCGTCGTACGCGCCCGGCGCGATGTCCAGGCGCGTCACCGGGCGCCGCGACCAGTAGTTGGCGCCGCGCAGCGCCTGCAGCGTGCGCAGGCGCATCTCGCGCGTGGGATCGGGGAGGAGCAGGGGGATGGAGGCCGCCGTCATCAGAGCCCCATGCTCCGAGACCCCTCGCGCTGCACCCGCTCGAGGACGCCGCGCACGTCCTCCGCCAGGATCACCGCGAGATCGCCCTCGCGCAGCTCGGCGAACAGCCGCGCCATCGCCGCCACCTCCGACAGCGCGATCTCGACGCGCTCGCTCACCATCCCGCCCTGCTCGAGCCCCTCGGCCAGCAGCGATGCGACCTCGCCGATCTCGCGCCCGCGGCGGTCGTCGTCCTCCTTCACCAGTACGCGGTCGAGCCGGGCGGCGAGGCGGCCCACCGCGCGGATGTCCTCATCGCGGCGATCGCCCGGCACCGCGATCACGCCGATGCGCCGCAGCGCGGGGAGCTCCAGCACGAACTCGAGCAGGCCGTGCACCGCCGCGGCGTTGTGCGCGTAGTCCACCAGCACGCGCGCGCCGCCCACGCGCAGGAAATTGAGTCGTCCCGGCGTCATCGAGGGTGACGGGAAGAACGAGTGCAGCCCCGCGCGGATGTCGTCGTAGCGCACGCCGCGCACGTAGGCCGTGGCGATCGCGGCGAGGATGTTCCCGTACTGGAAGCGCGCCGCGCCGCCCAGCGTCAGGGGCACCTCGTGCACGTGCGCAACCGGGATGCGCAACCGTCCTCGGCGGATCACGAACATCTCATCCTCGATGCACACCGCGATCCCGTTGCGCGCCACGTGATCCTCGATCGACGCGCGATGCGCATCGTCGCCGCACGTCGAGACGAGCACGACATCCGCCGCCGTGCGCTCGCGCATCGCGCACACGAGCGGATCGTCCGCGTTGAGCACCGCGTGCCCCGTGCGCTTCACCACCGCGGGGATCACGCTCTTCACCTCGGCCAGCTGCTCGAGCGTGTGGATGCCGCCGAGCCCCAGGTGGTCGGCGCTCACGTTGAGCACGACACCGACATCGGCTTCGTCGAAGCCGAGCCCCGCGCGCAGGATCCCGCCGCGCGCGGTCTCGAGCACGGCGACGTCGACCGTCGGGTTGGAGAGGATGATGTTCGCGGCGAAGGGGCCCGTCATGTCCCCCTCCATCACGAGCCGGTTCTGCAGGTAGATGCCGTCCGTCGTCGTGAAGCCGACGGTCTTGCCCGTGTGGCGGAAGAGGTGCGCGATGAGGCGTGTCGTCGTCGTCTTTCCATTGGTGCCCGTCACCGCGATCACCGGGATCGTGGACTCGATGCCCGGCGGGTACAGCATGTCGATGATCGCCGCGCCCACGTTGCGCGCTTTGCCCTCGGTGGGATGCGTGTGCATGCGGATCCCCGGCGCCGCGTTCACCTCGATGATCGCCGCGCCGTTCTCGCGGAACGGCACCGAGATGTCGCGCGTGATCACGTCGATCCCTACGACGTCGAGCCCCACCGCGCCGGCCGCCATCTCGCAGGCGGTCGCGTTCGTCGGATGGATCTCATCCGTGCGGTCGATCGATGTGCCGCCCGTGGAGAGGTTGGCGGTCGCACGGAGCAGCACGCGCTCCCCCTCGGGCGGCACACTGTCCAGGGTGTGCCCGTACGCGCGCAGCACATCCACCGTGTGCTCGTCGCACGGGAGCCGGGTGAGCGCCTTCGTGTGCCCCGGGCCGCGGCGCGGGTCCTCGTTCACCGTATCGATGAGCTCGCGCACGGTGCGCGCGCCATCCCCCACGACGTGCGCCGGCACACGCTCCGCCACGGCCACCACGCGTCCATTCACCACGAGCACGCGGTGATCGTTCCCCTCCACGTAGCGCTCGACCACCACGCGGTCCGAGAGCGCCGCGGCGGTCGCCCACGCCGCGCGGATCGCCGCCTCGTCCCGGAGCCGCATCGAGATCCCGCGCCCGTGGTTCGCGTCGAGCGGCTTGAGGATGACGGGACCGTCGATCGTGCGCGCGATCGCGACTGCGTCGTCCGCGGACTCGGCCACATCCCCCTGCGGCACGGGGAGCCCGAGGGCATCGAGCACGCGCTTCGTCTCGTCCTTGTTCTGCGCGATCTCGATCCCGATGCCACTCGTGGTGTCGGTCATCGTCGCCTGGATGCGGCGCAGCTGCTTGCCGAGTCCGAGCTGCACGAGCGAGCGCGAGTTGAGCCGCCGCACCGGGATCCCGCGCCGCCGCGCCTCCTCGACGATGGCCGCGGTGGAGGGGCCGAGGCGTACGGACTCGTACAGCGACGCGAGCTCCGCGGTGAGGCGCGCGATGTCGACGTCCTCGCCGGTCATGCACGCGCGGATGAGCGATGCCCCCGCGCGCACGCTCTCCAGCCCGAGCTCCTCTTCCTCGTACGCGACGATCACCCACCAGATCGCTTCGTCGCCCGAGGCCACGACGCGTCCAAAGCTCACGTCGCTCCCCGCGAGCGTCTGCAGCTCGAGCGCGACGTGCTCGAGGATGTGCGGCACGTGCGTCCCCTCGCGGAGCCGATCGACGAAGCCGCCCGCTGCACCGCGACTGCACCCGTGCTCGTAGAGCGTCGGGAGCAGCGCGATGAGTCGATCGGTGAAGCCGGGGATGTCGGCGGACGTCACCGACTCGAGGGTGCCCAATCGCACATCGCAGGCGATCACGGGCGCGAGTCGCCAGTAGTTCGGACCGCGTAGCGCGCGCAGGCGCTCGACGCGGAATTCATCGGGCCGAATGCATGGGACGACGGCACTCGAGCCCAGAGCCCAACCGGTCACGAAATCGCGGGATAGATCGTCAATGGTTGTGACGCGGCTGGCGGGTGCGCACCGTGGGATCGGGCGCTCGGCGGCCGCGGCCGCGCGGTGCCCGTGGCGAGGCGGAGGCCTCGCTCTGGTGCGCATCGGTGCAGTTGATGGAGCGGAGGGGGAACGTCGGACGCACGGTGGGCGCGGTCGGGTCTGCTGCATCGCGCACCCGCGCGTCGCGGTGCGCTTCGTTCGGCTGTTGGATGCCCATTCGACACCTGCTGCATGCTTGACTCCGGGCCGCGGCCGGCATGAGCCCCGTCCCGCATGTGGCTGGGAAATCAGGGCACAAAGTGGACCACTTGGAGGAGGGGCAGACCCGGTGCTCTCGCATTTCGCGAGGGTGACGTGCAAAGCGCGAGAGCGCGAGGGCGGTGCCGGCGGGACGGCAGTCGGCTATGCGGCACATTAACAAGCGTTTAGGAGACGGCCGCAACGTGGCACGGTTGTCGCCCTAGTTGCCGATGGCAGCACGAGGTACTACGACGTACCGATCACTCGATACTAGCACACCCGTCGCGAGACGGGGCCGCAAAGCCAGGAGTCTCTCGTGGTCCGAGAGATCGTCCGGTTGCCGAAGGTGACCTCTCCACACCGCGCACGCGGTGGAGATCGTAGCCTATGGCACTGCGTCCGCACTCGCGTCCGGGGTCGACAGGGTTCCCGATGCAGATGCCATCAACGCCGCTTCCAACACCGCTTCATTCCGATCGCATCAAGCGATCCGAGCAGCTCGACGCCGAGATTCTCATCTGGCAGAGCTGGCTCCGGATCGGTGTTGCGCTGGCCGCGGGCGCCATAGGCACCGCGGCGATGGCGGCGGACATCCTCCCCGATCGCATGCAGGCGTTCGCGCTGAGCGTGGCGGTCTACGTCGCCATCATCCTCGCGTTCCGCCTGTTGCTGAAGCACACGCGGCTCGCGCACGGGTGGATCGTGTACGCGACGGTGGGCGCCGATGTGCTGTTCGTGTTCGGCAACGCCTTCGTCGCCATCCCACCGCAGTACTACGGGCACACGCTCCTCGTCTCGTTCGTCATTCTCCACCTCACCGAGCTCTACTTCGGGCGCCGGCCCGCGGCGTTCGCGCTCGTCGCGATCATCGAGGCCTACGTCGGCCTCATCGCGAGCGCGTGGGCGGAGGGGGTGGCGATCTCGTGGCCGTGGGAGATCTGGTCGCTCAACCTGTTCGTGCTCGCGGCCATCTCGTTCCTGCTGCAGTACGAGAACGTGAAGGACCGACTGGCGCGCATCGTCGAGCTGTTCGAGCGCGCGCGCGAGGGCGATCTCTCCGGTGAGTACGACGTGGCCGCGGACCGGCGGCCGGACAGCATCACGCTGGTGGGGCGCGTGTACAACCAGGTGCGCGGCCAGCTCGCCAACATGGTGCTCACCGATTCGTTGAGCGGCTGCTTCAATCGACGCGGGCTGGAGCAGGAGCTCTCGCGCGAGCTCGCGCGCGCGGTGCGCAGCGGACGCGAGATCGCGATGATCGCGCTCGACGTGGACTTCTTCAAGACGGTGAACGACACCTTCGGCCACCTCGCGGGCGACGCGGTCATCCACCAGGTGGGGCAGCTCCTGCTGAACGCGGCGCGGGGCGGGGACGTGGTCGCCCGCACGGGCGGCGACGAGTTCATGCTGCTCCTGCCCGAAACGAACGCCGCCGGCGCCTACCGGCTCGCGATGCGCATTCGCGAGGACGTCGCCAAGCACCACTTCGAGGGCGTGAGCGGGAAGCTCCCCATCACCGTGAGCATCGGCATCGTCGCCGATCGTGTGGTCGACGAGAACATCGTCAACGACCTGCTCTCACGCGCCGACGAAGCGCTCTACGCCGCCAAGGATACCGGCCGCAACCGTGTGACGATCTGGACGCCGAACCTGCGGGTCATCGCGGTGTCGCGGGCGAAAGAACAGGTGGTTGGGTTGTGAGTCGTGGGTAGATGAGTAAGGCGTCGTGAGTTACACGGAGCAACTCGCGACGCCTCACTCATGACCCATAACCCACAACTCACAACCGCATTTCCCCTTCCATCATGATGACCGTCTCCCCTCCCACCCGGATCGCGGTCACTGCGCCATCACTCCGATCCACCTCGATGTGGATGATGCTCGGGCGTCCCATCTCGAAGCCCTGCTCCACGACGTAGGTGAGCGGCGCGCTCGTGGGTGAGGACGACGTGTTGCTCTCGCGCGCGGCGAGATAGCCGCCGAGCGCGGTGGCGGCCGATCCGGTCGCCGGATCTTCAGGGACGCTCAGCCCTGGCACGAAGACGCGGGCGTGGATGTCGGAGCCCACGCGCTCGACCTCGCGCGAGAACACCATGAGCTCGGGCGCCCAGTACGACTTGAGGATCGACTCCCAGAGATCGAAGCGCACGCGGGCGCGCCGCACCGCGTTCAGATCGCGCACGGGGACGAAGAGAAAGGGCAGGCCGCACGACACCGCTTGCGGCGCCCACATCCCACCCAGCAGCTCGCTCGCATCGAGCGAGAGCAGATCGGCGAGCACCGACCGGCCCGGCGCCGGCGGACCGACCTCGGGGAGCTTCGCGGCGGTGAGCTGCGCGAACACGGGCACGCCGCCCCGCATCTGCACGCGCACCGGCACCACGCCCACGCCCTCCTCGAACAGGATCTGCGCGTCACCGCCGCCGGCGGGAAGCGGCACAGCCCGCATGGCCGCGAGCACATGCGCCGCGCCGACCGTCGGATGACCCGCGAAGGGAATCTCCGCGCCCGGCGTGAAGATGCGGAGCTTCCGCGTGTGCGCGGGGTGCTCCGGCGGATACACGAACACCGTCTCGGAGAAGTTGAACTCCTTCGCGATGCGCTGGAGCATTGCCTCGGGGATCCCCGTCGCGTCCGGAAAGACCGCGAGCGGGTTTCCCCCGAAGCGTGTGTTCGTGAAGACATCGGCGGTGACATACCGGGATGCGGGATGCGCCGTGCGGGATGCGGGGGCGGCTCCTGGAGAAGAAGCACTCGCCTCCGAGGCCGTTCCGCATCCCGCATCCCGCCTCCCGCCTCCCGGCCGTCCCGCATCCCGCGTCATCACTTCGCCCCCATGAACGGATACCGCCACTCCGTCGGCGGCGAGAAAGTCTCCTTCACCGCGCGGGCGCTCACCCAGCGCACGAGGTTGAGCTTCGAGCCCGCCTTGTCGTTCGTCCCTGAGGCGCGCGCACCGCCGAAGGGCTGCTGCCCCACCACGGCGCCCGTCGGCTTGTCGTTGATGTAGAAGTTCCCCGCCGCGTTGCGGAGCGCGATCGACGCCTGTTTGATCGCGCGGCGGTCGGTCGCGAACACCGCGCCGGTGAGCGCGTAGGGCGACGTCGCATCGACGGTGCGGAGCGTATCGTCCCACTCGGCGTCGGGGTAGACGTACGCCGTCACCACGGGGCCGAAGATCTCCTCGCACAGCAGGCGGTAGCCCGGGTCCTTCGTCTCGATGAGCGTGGGCTCGATGAAGTAGCCCTGCTCGCCGCGCGCCGCGCCGCCAGCCACGATCGTCGCGTTCTGCTTCGCGTCCGCGAGATAGCCGCTGATCTTGTCGAACGCCTTCTTGTCGATCACCGCGCCCATGAAGTTGCCGAAGTCGCGCACGTCGCCCGCGCGCATCTCGCGCATGATCGCCACCGTGCGGTCGCGCACCTCGGGCCAGATCGATTCCGGCACGTACACGCGGCTCACCGCGGAGCACTTCTGCCCCTGGAACTCGAACGCGCCGCGCGCGATCGCGACGGCGAGCACCTGCGGGTCGGCCGACGCGTGCGCGACGATGAAGTCCTTTCCGCCCGTCTCGCCCACCACGCGCGGGTACGACTTGTAGCGCCCCATGTTCGCGCCGATCGTCTGCCACATGCTGTTGAAGACGCGCGTGCTCCCGGTGAAGTGCACGCCCGCGAGCTCGGGGTGCGAGAGCGCGACGTCGGAGATCGCCACCGGATCGCCGGGGACGAAGTTGATCACACCGGGCGGGAGCCCCGCCGCCTCCAACACGCGCATGATGTAGTACGCGCTCAGCATCGCGCTCGCGGCCGGCTTCCACAGCACCACGTTCCCCATGAGCGCGGGCGCGGCGGGGAGATTGCCGGCAATCGACGTGAAGTTGAACGGGGTGACGGCGTACACGAACCCCTCGAGCGGCCGGTAGTCGAGCTGGTTCCACATGGCCGGCGTGCTCAGCGGCTGCTCGTCGTAGAGCTGCTGCGCGAAGTACGGATTGAAGCGCCAGAAGTCGATGAGCTCGCACGCGGAATCGATCTCCGCCTGGTGCGCGGTCTTCGACTGGCCGAGCATCGTCGCGGCGTTGAGCGTCGCGCGCCACGTGGTGGCGAGCAGCTCCGCCGCCTTGAGGAAGACCGCGGCCCGGTCTTCCCACGGCCAGTTCGCCCACTCGCGCTGCGCCTCGCGCGCGGCGTCGATTGCCTGCAGCACGTGCTCCGGCGACGCCTGGTGCCAGTCGGCGAGGACGTGCGCGTGGTTGTGCGGCATCACGGCCTGCGCCGTCTTCCCCGTGCGAATTTCCTTCCCGCCGATGATGAGCGGGATGTCGATCCGTTCGCTCGCCATCTCTTCGAGCCGTGCTTCGAGCGCGCGCCGTTCGGCGGAGCCGGGCGCGTAGTTCAGCACGGGTTCGTTGATGGGTTCCATGACGCGACGCGTGCCGTTGAAGCCGGTCATCCCGCCTCCGGCGGGGATCGGCTGCGAGGGAGTGCTCGGTGCGCTGGTGGACGACTCCTTCGCCTTGGCGGTGGGCTTCCTCGATCTGGCGGTTGGTGCGGTCATCACGACGATCCTGTGGAAGAGCGACAGTGCGCCGGCGCGAGAGGCCGGCAGAAATCGAAAGATATTCTGCGAGGGGACGGGGGGGGAGTTATGAGCTGTGAGCTGTGAGCTCTGAGCTCTGAGTAGCTGTGAGTGGAGGCTGTGAGCTCGACCATCCAGGGAGCGTCGTGCTCACAACCCATTCACAGCCCACAGCCCATAGCCCACAGCTCAAAGCGCATCACCGCTCCTCTCGTCCCTATTGCGTCTCCGCCGTACGCCCTTAGTTTGTGGCGCGATGGATACCGTGTTCCCTCTGTAGAACGCGATCCTTTCACCCTTCGGAGACATCATGGCCACCACCAAGAAAGGCGGCGCGAAAAAGAAGTCTGCGGCGAAGAAGAAGTCCGGCGTGAAGCGGCCTGCGGCGAAGAAGTCCGCCGCGAAGAAGAAGACCGCGAAGAAGGGCGGTGCCAAGAAGACGTCGGCAACCAAGCGCGCCGGCGCCACGGCCAAGAAGACCAAGCGGGCCGCGAAGAAGACCAAGCCCAAGACGAAGCGCGCGCCGAATCCGGCGTTCATGCGCCCGATGCAGCCCGATGAGGCGCTCGGCGCTGTGGTAGGATCGAGCCCCATGCCGCGCACCGAGATCACCAAGAAGCTCTGGGCCTACATCCGCAAGAACGGCCTGCAGGATGCCAAGGAGCGCCGCATGATCAACGCCGACGACAAGCTCCAGCGCGTGTTCGGCGGCAAGAAGCAGGTCTCGATGTTCGAGATGACGCGCCTCGTCAACCAGCACATCAAGTAAGAGGCGTTCCTGCGTTCTCGCGCACCGGAATGGTGCGACACAGCGGGGGGCGTGCTCATCACGAGCACGCCCCCCGCTGTGTCTTCGCCCCTTGTTTTCCCGCGTCCGTCCCGCAGAATTCGAGAGTCTATCGCTCGTCCTCCTCACTCTCGTCTTGACGGTCAGTGGCCACAAAGAATCGCCCGAGCAGAAGCGTCGCATCGCGGAACGTCGTCGCCGAGGCCCGCGGAACGAAGAAGCAGCCGGCATCGCGCGCCTTCTGGGACACCACCAAGTCCATCCTCGGCGTCGTCATCATCTTCCTCCTCCTCCGCACCTTCCTGATCGAGGCGTATCGCATCCCATCGGGAAGCATGGAGCCCACGCTGCTCGTCGGCGACTTCCTCTTCGTCAACAACCTCGCCTACGGGCCGCACATCCCGTTCACGCACATCAATCTGCCGGGCTACGCCGATCCACCGCGCGGGAAGGTGGCCATCTATCAATCGCCCGACGCGAGCGATGGCAATCCGATCGTCGTGAAGCGCCTCGTGGGTGTGCCGGGCGACACGCTCTACATGCGCGACGGGCTCCTGTACGTGAACGGCGTCGCCAAGCCGTTGCCGTTCCAACCGGTCACGCCCCCGGTCGCGCCGAACGAGGCCAACCCCGACTTCGCCTGGCAGCAGAAGGTCGTCATCAAGAACTCACGCTTCGGTCCGCCGCCCGCCGTTCCCACGCACGACAACTGGGGGCCGTTCGTCGTGCCGCCTGATCACTACTTCTCGCTGGGCGACAACCGGTACGACTCGAAGGACGCCCGCTACTACGGCTTCGTCCCTCGCGCGAACATCCGCGGCAAGCCGCTGTTCATCTACTTCTCCATCGACTACGTCAACCTCTTCGATTGGCGGATTCGCTGGGGGAGACTCGGGAAGGGGATCAACTGACGCGGGGCGCTATGCGGGATGCGCGAGGCGGGAGGCGGCGTCATCCCGCGCAGCGCTTGTTGGCCCGAGGGTGAGCGCTTGTCATCCCGAGCGTGAGCGAGGGATCTCCTCCTAGGCCCGAGATTCCTCGCTTGCGCTCGGCATGACACCGTGTTTCGTCCCGCCTCCCGCCTCCCGCCTCCCGCCTCCCGCCTCCCGCCTCCCGCCTCCCGCCTCCCGCGCCTTACTCCTCCTCCGCCATCCGCTTCCACATCTGATACTCGGGGCCCGCATTCCACTCGGGCCATTCGGTCCACGCCGGCGGCTCGCGCCACGCATTGCCGGCATCGGACATCGCCTCGCCGCGCCACGCATCAGGGTCGCCGAGCGGGTGCTCGAGCGACCATCCATCCTCCGTCGACTCGTCGTCAGGCTGCCACGGTTCGCGTTCGTTCCGTCCAAACACCACGGTACTACCCTCCTGCGGCCAGCGCGCCGGCTGGCCAGCATCCATCTGAGTAAAGAATTGGGCCAGGTCCGATGGGGGCGCGCGGCACCCGTGCCCGCCGCAACCAATCCTCCACTCGCGCGTCCATCACGGGAAGTGACGAACGAATGGACCGTCAGGTAAGTGAGAATCGGTTGTGTGTTGTGGGTTGTGCGTTGTGGGTTTTGAATGGGCTGTGAGCACGAGCATCCACAACGCCTCGGGCTCACGGCCGAACCCACCACCCGGAACCCACGACCCACAACTCTTCCCCCTCTTCATGCATCGGATCGCCGCATCGGTTCGGTCGTTGAATCTCGCGACGCTCGGCCAAGGGCTGTGCGTGCTCACGCTCGTCCTGCTCCTCGCGCCGCCGAGCGCGCATGCGGTGTCGACGATCGCGCCGCGCGTCCTGCTGCTCGTGCAGGTCGTCTGCGCCATCGCCGTCTCGATCCGCGCCGCGCACACCACCACGGGCACGCGCCGCACGCTCTTCGCCGCGCTCGCCGCCGCGGGGCTGCTCGCCATCGTCTCGGGCAGTGCGTGGGCGCTCCGCTCGGCGTTCACCGGCGCCCCGACCCCGGCCACCGTCGATGTCTACGCGGGACTCGGCGCGCAGCTCATGATGATGTTGGGCTTCGCGACCGCGCTCGGCCGCTACCGGCACCGCAACTGGATGCACTTCGAGGCCGTGGTCGATGCCATGCTCCTCGTGCTCGCCGCGGCCATCGTCATCGTGCAGCTCGGCGATGCGCCGGCGAGGAACAGCGGGCTCGGCCTCGGGATGCGCGTGCTCGTCGTCGCGTGGGATACCGCCGCCGCCGGCAATTTGATCCTCATCGCGCTCCTCCTCTCGTGGCGCGGTGAGGCGTTGGGGGAGCGCGTGGCCACCGGGCTCGCGTTCGGCACCGTCGCGCTGGCCATCGCCAATCTGCTCTTCGCGCACGACGTGCTCGTCGGGCGGCAGGGCATCACGGCGCCGATCACCGCGCTCTGGGCCATCACCGTCTTCGCCTGGATCAGCGCCGCCGATACCTCGCGCGTCGTCGAGCCGGCGCAGTCCGGCGAGCTGCCGGCGTACGCGAGCGGCGCGGCGACGATCCGCACCGTCTCGATCGTCGTCGCGATCTTCATCGCCGCCGGCTCCATTCTCGCCATGACGCTGCGCGGTGACGCCAGCATGCCACTCGGCATCACCCTCTCGCTCTTCGCCGTGTTGCTCGGCGTGCGCGCGGGATACGCGCTGTGGGCGCAGCAGCGCACGACGGTCGTGCTCGAGCACACGGTGCTCGCCGAGCGCGAGCTGTCGGTGACGCTCGAGCATCGCGTGGCCGAGCGCACGCGCGATGTGGCGGAAGCGCAGCGCGTCATGCAGCGCATGTGGACGCTGGGGCAGCAGATCGCGCTCGAGCTGCAGCCGGAGCGCGTGCTGCGGTGCTACATGGATGCGGTGATCGATGTGGCGCGCGCGGATGGCGGGGTGGTCGCGTTGGTGAGCGACGACACGCAGCTCCGGATCGCCGCGACGGCCGGGATCGGCGACGCGCTCGCGGGCGGCACGATGCCGCTGGCGTCGTCCTTCCTCGGACGCGCCGTGCGTCGCGGCGCGAGCTGGTGCGCGGCCGACCTCCCCACGTCAGCGGAGGAGAGTGGCGCCGAGCACCGCGCGCTCGCGGCGGCGGGTGCGCACGGCATCGCGATCGTCCCGCTGCAGCGGCGCGGTGAAGTGATCGGCGCGGCCATGGTGCTCTCGCGCCTGCCGCGCTCGTTCAAGGAGCGCGAGCTCGCGCACATCGAGGCGATGACGGATCTGCTGTCGGTGGCGCTCGCCAACGCGGATCTCGTGGAGACGCTGCGCCAGGCCGAATGGCGCTTCCGCACCCTCTTCCGCGCCGCGCCGGACGCGGTGCTCACCGTGTTCGACAGCGGACGCATCCGCGAGGCGAACGATGCCGTGCGCGATCTCGTCGGGCTGCAGCCGCTGCAGCTCGTGGGGTGCACGATCGACGAGTTCGTCATCCCCGAGGATCGCGACCGGCTGCGCGCCGAGCTCGCGCGGGCGCTCGCGGGCGCGAGCTCGCGCATCGAGGTGCGCTTCCGGCACGAGTTGGGGATCCGCGTCGGCTCGCTCGCGCTCCGTCGGCTCCCCGAGGCGGACCCGCCGATGGTGCTCGTCGTCGGGCGCGACATGACCGCCGAGCGCGAGATGCGCGCGCGGCTGGCCGAGACGGAGCGGCTGGCCGCGGTGGGCGAGCTCGTGGCCGGCGTCGCGCACGAGGTGAACAATCCGTTGAGCACCATCAGCGCGTACGCGCAGTTGCTCCTGCGCGATGCCGGACTCGACGCCGACCATCACGAATCGGTGGAGGTCATCCGCTCGGAGACGGTGCGGGCGAGTCAGGTGCTGAGCGATCTGCTCACCTTCGCGCGCCGCAGCGAGACGGAGCCGCGTCCGCTCGTGCTCAACGAAGTGGTGGAGCGCACCGTCCGCTTGCGCAGCTACGAGATGTCGACCGCCGGCATCACCTGCGAGACGGAGCTCGCGAGCGATCTCCCCGCGGTGACCGGCGACGCTCGGCAGCTGCAGCAGGTGCTGTTGAATCTGATGACGAACGCCATCCAGGCGATGGCGCCGCAGGGCAGCGGCACGCTCCGCATCGTGACGCGCGCCGATGCCGACCGCGTCGTGCTCGAGGTGCGCGACACGGGTCCCGGCATCGCGCCCGAGGCGCGCGCGCACGTCTTCGAACCGTTCTTCACGACGAAGCGCGATGGCACTGGGCTCGGGCTCAGCGTGAGCTACGGCATCATCGCCACGCACGGCGGCTCGATCACGATCGCGCGCACGTCGAGCGACGGCACGATGTTCCGCGTCTCGCTCCCGGCGTACATCAGGGACGCGGTGCCGGACGACGAGGACGATGGGCTCCTCGCGCCGGATGGCCGGGACGAGTCAACGCTCAAGGGGATCCGGCTGCTCTTCGTGGACGATGAACCGACGCTGCGCAGCGGCATGCAGGCGTTCGGCCGGCTGCGTCGCATTGCCGTGGTGACGGCCAGCGACGGCGCGGCGGCGCTCAAGGCCGTGCGCACGGAGCGCTTCGATGCCGTGGTGTGCGATCTCCGCATGCCGGTGATGGATGGCCCCGCGTTCTACGAGGTGTTGCGCCGTGAAGATCCGACGCTCGCCGCGCGGACGCTGTTCGTCACGGGCGATCTCGTGAGCGCGAGCAGCCGTGCGTTTCTCGACACGACGACGCAGCCGGTGCTGAGCAAGCCGTTCGAGTTCGAGCAACTGGAGGCGAATCTGCTCGCGCTCCTGCACGGCGATGCATGCCGCACTTCACTCGCCTCGTGAGGGTGGCATCCCGTCCGTCCCATCGTTAACCTCTGACGAGCAGTCATCATGTTCTCCTCTCGCACGGAGCGTCAGCGACCCATGCCCTACGTTCACCGGCTGGTTCCCATTCTGCTCGCGTCCAGCGCGATGCTCACGGCCTGCGGCAAGCACGATGCGCCGGCCACCGATTCCACCGATGTCGCCGCCGCGCCGGTGAAGGCCGCGGTGAACGCCTGCAGTCCATCGCCCACGCCGTCGATCACGGCGGGCGGCATCGGTCCGGTCCGGGTGGGCGCATCGGTGGCCGATGTGGCGTCGAGATGTCCGACGCACGACACGACCTTCACGCTCGAGGGCACGACCGAGCACGGGAAGGTCATTCGTTTCGGTCCCTACGCCATCACGGCGATCACGACGGGGGCGGGCGACACGAGCATCTCGCGCGTAGTGGTGAACGACACGGCCTTCCACACCGAGCGCGGCATTGGCGTCGGCAGCCGCGTGCGCGACCTGCGCGACGCGTACGGCCAGGTGTGCGCGACGACCGGCGAAGGGAAGGTGGTGGTCTCCGCGGCCGCGCTCCCCGGCATCTCGTTCGCGACGTCCGTCTCGCCCGCCGCGCTGCCGAACCACGGCCGCACGCTCGGCCGCTCCCCCTCGCTGGTCCCCGACAGCGCGCGCATCACGCGCCTCTGGATCTTCGAGGGGCGGTCGCTGTGCGGAGGGTCGTGATGGGAGTGAGTCAGTGAGTCAGGAACGGCGGAGAGCAGAAAGTAGAGAGCAGAAAGCAGGAACGGCTCGCTGCCTTCCGCTTTCCGCTTTCTGCTTTCTGCTCTCGCCGTTCAGGTTTTTTCTGACTCACTGACCCACTGACCCACTGATCGACTTCTTTCCCATGCCCACCTTCTTCCCCATCCAGGCCATCGAGTGGCACCTCCACGAGCCGAAGGCGCTCCGGAGGTTGTCGCTCTCGCTCGTCGGCATGGCGACGGTGGCGGCGGTGATTCTGCACGCCGTGTGGTGGACCGTCCGCGCGTACGGCACGGGGCACGCGCTGTGGCTCGTGCCGGTGGGCATTCTCGTGCGCGTCATCATCCTGCTCGCGTTCGCCACCGGACACCTGGGGAACTTCCCGATTCGCCAGTGGCTGTGGCGCGCGCCGATGTTCGCCATCGTCGCGAGCGCCGCCGAGACGGCGATCAGTGCCGTGCTCATCGCCTTCGGCTGGGAGCGGCTCGGCACGCAGTACGAGCACTGGCACGACCTGCCGTCGCGCGCCGCGGCGCTGCTCATCGGGCACCTCGTGCTCGTCATCCTCTTCGCGATCGTGCTCGCGGGAGTGGTGCAGATGGCCCGCTTCACGCTCCTCAAGCACGAGCATCGCGAGTCGACCGCGATGGCCATCCACGAAGAGCATCTCCGTCAGACGCAGGAGTCCGAGTCCGCGGAGTGACGGGTGCGCGACGCGTGGACCGCGTCGCCGTACTGCACGGGACCTGCGGTGTGTGCGACGTGGGACGCGAACCGATCGCGCGTCTCGTGCGTTACATTGCACGCAACGACACAGGAAGCAACGCGGTGGCCATCGCCGATGCGCGATCGACCGTCCGCGCTGATTGGTCTACTCGACAACGTGGAGCGCACCCCGATGCCGTACGATGAACGATTCGTCATGCCGATGCGTCAGGAGTTGACCCGACTCGGCGTGGAGGAGATGCGTACCCCGGCCGAGGTGGATGCGAAGCTCGAGGGCGCACCGGGCACGACGCTCGTCGTCGTGAACTCCATCTGCGGATGCGCGGCGCGCAACGCGCGTCCCGCGGTCGCACTCGCGCTCGATCACCCGCGCAAGCCCGACACGCTCACCACCGTGTTCGCCGGCCAGGATCTCGATGCGACGGCACGCGCGCGCAGCTACTTCACCGGCTACGCGCCGTCGTCTCCGCAGATCGCGCTCCTCAAGGACGGGAGCGTCGTCTTCATGCTCGAGCGCCACCAGATCGAAGGCCGCACCGCCGACGCGATCGCGGCGGACCTCGTGGCAGCATTCGACCAGTACTGCTGAACGGCAGAAAGCGGGACGGCAGAAAGCAGAGAGCGGAAAGCAGCCGACAGAGAGCAGGACCGGCTCGCGCCGGCGGCCCGTGTCATCCCGAGCGTGAGCGAGGGACCTCGGACTGCCAACGAGATTCCTCGCTGCGCTCGGCATGACAGCTCGGCTCTCCGCTTTCTGCTCTCTCCTTTCTATTCTCTGCTTTCTGCTTTCCGCTCTCTGCCGTTCCGCTTTCCGCTCTCCCCCGCCCGTCCCTGGCACAGCCCCTGCAGCTTGCGCTGAGACGCCTTAGCGATGGAGCAGTAGCCATGGAACGCGATCCGCAAGACCGCTTCGAGGCCACCGGGCCCCGTACGCCGCAACCCGCCGCCGGCAGCCGTGCAAGCCAGAGCACATCCGGGCAGACGACGGGCGCCATGAGCGGACAGGAGCAAGGTTCCGCCGAGCAGGGGATCGATACCGCGAAAGAGAAAGTCAACCAAACCGCCGACCAGACCAAGCAGAAGGTCAATCAGCTCGCCGATACCACGAAGCAGAAGGTGAACAAGGTCGCGGATCAGGCGAAGGAGAAGGTCGGTCAGGCGAAGGAGAAGGCGACGCAGCTCAAGGTGTCGCTCGCCGACAAGCTCGATGAGGGCGCCGACAAGCTGCGGCAGAAGACCGCCTCCGCCACGAGCGAGATGCAGCAGTCCGCCACCGGGAACGGCGCCACCTCCGAAGCCACCCACACGATGAACAAGATGGGCGGCGCTGTGGCCAGCGGGATGGAGAAGACGGCGGATTGGCTCCGGACCGCCGACATGGAGTCGGTGCGGAACGACCTCGAGCACCAGGTGCGCGCGCACCCCGGTCGCTCGCTCGTCGTCGCCCTCGGCCTCGGGTACGTCATCGGTCGACTCTTCAGCAGCGGCAACGAAGGATAACGCCATGGCCGCGACCCGGGACGGAGAGCGCCGCTCGATCGGCACGCTCCTCCTCGATCTCGCCAACGGCAGCGCGCAGCTCGTGCACGACAAGCTTCGGCTCGCGCGCACCGAGTTGGCCGAGCTCGCGCGCGGCGCCGGCATCGGCACGGGGCTCGTCGCCCTCGGCGGCGTCCTCGCCATCCTCGGCGCCATGGCGATCGTCATCGGGCTCATCCTGCTCGCGGGCGATCAGTGGTTCCCGAACAACCGGTACTGGATCGCTGCGCTCCTCGCGATGGCACTGTTCCTCGTGCTGGCCGGATGGATGGCCGCGCGCGGCCTGGACCTGCTCTCCCCCGCACGACTGGCCCCCGATCAGACGGTGACGACGCTCAAGGAGGACACGCAATGGCTGAAACGACAGCTGACGTCCGACGCGACATCGAGCTGACGCGCGAACGGATGTCGACGACCATCGCGCAGCTCGAACGCAAGCTGAACATCATGGCGATCGTTCAGGATCATCCATGGCCCGCGCTGGCGCTCGCCTTCGGGGCGGGCGCCGCGCTCGCGGCGTCGAAGCTCGATGTGAAGAGCGCCGCGGCGACGGTCGCGGCCACCGGCGGCGCGAGCAGCAAGCTCGGCGCGCTGCTCGATGACGTGGCCGCGCGCGTCATCACCGGCGCCACCGAGGCGTTCAACGAGCGCATCGACGACTGGGTGGCGGAGCTCAAGACCGCCATCGGTGCGGAGACGCCGAGCGCACGCCGGACATCGACCACGACGTACATCGAGCGTCCCGTCACGCGGCCGGTCTTCCGCGAGCGCGCGAGTGGTGAGCGCGCGGGTGAGCGCGCGGCGGCCGAGACGGTGCGGACCGGCGGCGAGCAGTTCGACGGCTTCGATCAGAACGGATCGCCGCGCTCGGTGGCGGAGGAAACGCTGGCGCGCTGAGCGCCGAGGGCGTACGTCGAGGCCCACCGCCGTGGGCCGTGTTCGCGTGGAGGCCCACTGATGTGGGCCTTTTTCACATCAGGGCCCATGGATGTGGGCCCTTTTTCACGCTTCTCGATCGCTTCGGCCCGGTACGTGCACAGGGCGCACTCTCACCCGTCGCCGGCAGGCACGGGGAGTGGAGCCGCGTCGTTTCGTCTCGTCGCGGATCTCGCACTCCTCGTGCGTGCGTCGCGGCGGGGGGCGGCAGACAGCGTCGATGCGAGCACGGACGCATCGATGCTCGGCAACGTGGCGGCACGGCGTCTCCCTCTGGGGCAGACGTCCAGGGATGTCATCGTGCCCATCATGGCGCGGCGCTCGGGTTATCGAGCGACGATCGATCCGTGGTGTTGGTATCGTACTGTGCGCACTCGAGTCTGCGCTGACAGTGTATGCCAGCGCGTGTTCCATCACCGATCCTTCATCAGGAGGTACGTATGGAAGGCGTCATGGATCGAATCCGGAACTTCGCTCGTGAAGACGACGGCGCAACGATGACCGAGTACGGGATCATGCTCGCGCTGATCGCGGCCGTTTGCATCGTCATCGTGACCACGCTCGGCACGCAGGTCAAAGCCGCGTTCACAACGGTCAGCGACGCGATCACTCCCACCGCCCCGTAACGCGACCACGCATTCCCATCGACGGGGGCCGGCTCGCTGCATCTGGCTGGCCCTCGCCCGGGGACTCCTCAACTTGGATGGGTACCATGACCCGTGGTGCGATGTGGTTGCGGAGGTTCGCTCGTGACGAGGCTGGTGCGACGATGACCGAGTACGGGATCATGCTCGTCCTCATCGCCGCGGTGTGCATCGCTATCGTCACGACGATTGGTGGACAGGTACAGCAGGAGTTCCAAGGGACCAGCGACCTGCTGCCGTGATGCTTGTGTGATCTGACGTGATGTGATGGCCTGAGCAGTCGAGACGTTCCGCCGTGGAGTGTCGGGCATGATGTCGGGAGGAACGGCCCCGGGCGCGTTCACCACGACCGCTTCGGGGATGATCGCTGGAACCGTGTTCGTGACGCTGCTCATCGCCGCGTGCGTCACGGACGTGCGCACGCGCCGCATTCCGAACCGGCTGGTGCTGTGGCTGGCGTCGCTCGGCATTCTCTACTCCGTGGCGGCGCACCCGTGGCGCACGGGCGCCGCTCGCGCGGGCGAAGGGCTCCTGCTCGGCCTCGCGCTCTGGCTCCCCTTCTATCTCCTGCACTGGCTCGGCGCCGGCGACGTGAAGCTCTTCGCCGGCGCGTCCGCATGGCTCGGTGCCGGACTCGCGCTGCGCGCCGCGCTGCTCGCCGCCCTCTTCGGCGGCGTGCTCTCGCTCATCTGGATGGCGTACACGCAGGGATGGTGGGTCACGCTCGTGCGCGTACGCCACGGCTTGTTCGATCCAATGGATTCCGCCGGTGCCTCGCCGGCGGCGCCCGGACGACGACGCATCCCGTACGGTCTGGCCATGACCGCCGGGCTGATCGCCGCCGCGTGGCTTCCTCAGTTGCTCGGATAGTGGAGGGGTGATGAGACGGATGCGATTCGCTCACAGCGAGCGCGGCGCGGCGATGGTCGAGTTCGCCATCGTGCTGCCGCTGCTGCTGCTCCTGGTGTTCGGCATCATCGACTTCGGCCGCGCGTTGTACACGCTCAACAACCTCACCTCCGCCGTGCGCGAGGGAGGACGGTACGCCGCCGCGAACGTGGACGACCCGACCACCACGGCCGCCATCGACGCCGTCAAGGCGAAGGTGACGGCCGACGTCATCGCCTTCGGCGGCAATCCCCAGGACCCGACCGTGACCGTCGTGCCCGATGCGCCCTATCCGGCCACGCAGTCCATCACGGTCAGCATCGTCGACTACCCGTTCACGCCGCTCACGCCCCTCGCGTCGATGATCGGACTCGGCAGCATCACGATGTCGCCGTCGGCCGTGTTCCGATGGGAGGGCGCACAGTAGCGATCGACCGGCTCGGCCCGCCCGCATCGCATCGACCAACACGATGCGCGATGGCGGATGATGGGCGCACGACTCTCACACAGCTCCAGTTTCCCGGCGGTGTCTCATGGCGGAACGACGATATACGGTGGTGTTCTACACGGCGCTGCTCGCCGCGCTCGCGGCGACCTACGGTGTGTACCGCGCGCTGCAGGCGGCTCGCAACAGCAACCGCATCGCCACGCAATCGGTGGTGGTGGCGACCAAGGATGTGCAGGAGGGTGAGCGGCTCGAGCGGCTCGGACTCTCCGTGGAGCAGTGGCCGGTGCGCGCCGTGCCGGCGGGCGCGTTCGGGAGCCTCGACTCCGTGGTCGGACGCGTCACGCGACTGGCCGTGTTCAAGGGCGAAGCGATCGTCCCCGGACGCCTCGCGCCCGACGGCGCGGCGCCGGGCCTCGAGGTGAAGGTCACGCCCGGCAAGCGCGCGATGGCGGTCAAGATCAACGACGTCGCGGGGCTGAGCGGGCTCATCCAGCCGAACAGCCACGTGGACGTGCTCGTCACGCTGTCGCAGCGCGAGGCCGAGGGGCAGTCCACCGCCAAGCTCTTCATGAGCGACATGCGCGTGCTCTCGGTGGGGACGCACGTGGAGCGCGGCGCGGATGGCAAGCCCATCAACGCCACCACCGCGACGCTCGAGGTCACGCCCGCGGAAGCGGAACGGTTGGCCGTGGCCATGAATCAGGGGACCATCCAGCTCGTGCTCCGCGGCTACGGTGATCCGGATTCGGTGCGCACGCGCGGCGCGACCGTGGCCGATGTGCTCGCGCAGCTGCGCAGTGCACCCCTCGTTCAGCCGGATCCCAAGCCGAAGCCCGAGCCGCGTCGCGTCGCGCTGCGCCCCGCGCCGCGTCCCGCGCCACCGCCGTCACCAGCGCCCGCACCGAAGCCGGAGATCGTGCGGCCGCCCAGGCCGGACACGCTCGTAGTGCGCGTGTACCGCGGAGACAAGATGTCGCAGCAGAAGTTCGAGAAGGATTCCGCCGCGAAGCGCGACACGACGGGCGATCCGAACGTGCCGTAGCGGTTCGTCAGCGAATTCGTTCAGAGGGTTGGTGTGGTATGTGTCCATCCATCCAGGAGCAACATGTCCACTCGGTCTCGGTGTCTCCCGCGCGGTGTCGCGCTGGGAGCGGCGTGCAGCCTCCTTCTCACGTGCGCGGCGATGGCGGCCGCCCAGGCCCCCGATACGACGGTCATCCGCGTGCAGCTCCCGATCGGGCAGTCGTATCCCGTTACGACGACGGCCGCGATCACGCAGGTGTCCGTGGCCAGCCCCGACGTCGCCGATGCGGTGGTGGTCGGCGAGCACGACATCGTCATCAACGCCAAGGCGCCAGGGGAGACTGATGTGATCCTCTGGGAGGCCAACGGTCCGCGTCAGCACTATCGTGTGTCGGTCCACTCGCCCGCCGACCGCGAGCAGATCATCCTCTCGGTGAAGTTCGCCGAGGTGCGCCGCGACTTCCTGGCGCAGCTCGGTGTCTCGGGTATCTACCGTGATACGAAAGGCGATGTGCGCGCGGGCACCGGCCAGTTCAACTCGGACAACGCCATCGATCAGTCGTCGGGGAAGATCACCCTGCCATCCACGCTCGGCTTCGGCACCATCCTCACGAACTTCGGCACGGACCGGCTGCTCGCGCTCCTCGACGCGGAAGAGCAGCGGGGCAATGCGCGGCTCCTGGCCGAGCCGAATCTGATGGCGGCGAACAAGGCGCAGGCGAACTTCCTCGCCGGCGGCGAGATCCCCATCCCGATCGCGCAGGCATCATCGACGGGCGTGCCGCTGGTGACGATCGTGTTTCGCGAGTTCGGCGTGCGGCTCAACTTCACCGGCGAGATCGTGAGCGACAGCCTCGTCAAGCTCAAGGTTCAGCCGGAGGTATCGAGCCTCGACTTCAGCAACGCGATCGAGATCTCGGGGTTCCGGATCCCGGCGCTGCGCACGCGGCGCATCGAGAGCACGGTCGATGTGCGGCGCGACGAGAGCCTCATCATCTCCGGCATGTTCGACGACGAGCGCGAGCGCGTGCGCACCGGCGTGCCGCTGCTCATGGATGTACCGATCCTCGGCGCGCTCTTCTCGAGCACGCGCTGGCAGCGCAACGAGACCGAGCTGATCGTCATCGTCACGCCGGTCGTCTTCGATCCGCTGCGCCCGCCGTCACGCAGCTCCATCCGCCTGCAGCCGGACACCACGCTCCCCGCGCGCGGCGCGCTCGAGAAGCGGCTCGTGCCGCCGCGTCCGGCGAAGAAAGACTCGGTCCCCACGAAGAACCCGTAGACGAGCAGGAGACGACGCATGCAGCGCAGTGCGCTCATCGTGGCCGGCGCCGCCGGACCACAGGACATCGCGAACGGCGTGCTCCAGCGGTTCGGCTTCGCGCCCGCCGCATCGGCGTTGACGATCGCCGAAGCGGCGGCGCGCATGCGCGGTTCGCACGTCGACCTGCTCGTCATCCCGCTGCAGGGGATCGACCCCGTGGAGCTCGCGGCCATCGAGCGCGAATCGCGCAAGACACCGCCGACGTTCGTCATCGGCACCGCGGCGCAGGCCGACCCCGAGCTCATCCTCCGCGCCATGCGCTCGGGGATCCACGAATTCCTCGTGTACCCGCCCGGGCCGGCGGAATTCTCGCGCGCGGTCGATCGCCTGATGCGTCGCACGCACGGCGACGGCGGGGCGGGTGTCGCGATCGCGGTGTACAGCGCGAAGGGCGGGCTGGGGACGACGAGCATCGCCGTCAACCTCGCGTTCGCGCTGGCGCGCGGGCATCGCGATGGGCGGGTGGCGCTCGCGGACCTGGTGGCCGGCGGCGGCGACGTGCGCATCATGCTCGACCTCAAGCCGGCGTACGACCTCGGCGACCTGGCCGGCAAGGCGGGGCGCATCGACGCCGAGCTGCTGGACTCGCTGCTCACGCCGCGCGCCGGCGGGGTGTGGGTGCTCCCGGCCGCCGAGGATCCCGAGGTCGCCGACGGCATCGACGGGACGACCACCGCGAACATCGTCGAGCAGCTGCGTGCGCACTTCACGTTCACCGTCATCGACTGCGAGCATGCGTTGAGCGAGCGCACGCTGGCCGTGCTGGATGCCGCCGATCACCTGGTGCTCGTCACGCAGCTGAACGTAGCCGCGCTCCGCAGCACGCAGCGCACGCTCGCGCTCTGTCAGCGGCTCGGCTACGCCGAGGAGAAGTGTCACGTGGTGGTGAACCGCCACCATTCGGGCGATGCGATCTCCGCATCCGATGCGGCGTCCGTGCTCGGGCGCGAGATCTTCTTCGCGCTCCCCAACGACTACCGTCTCTCGACGGCCGCGCTCACGAAGGGCGTGCCGGTGAGCGAGCACGACGCGGCATCGCAGCTCGCGCGGAGCTACGCGACGCTCGCGGCGCGGCTGGACGGCGGCTCCGCGGCGGACGGCGCGATGCGGAACGGGAAACACGGTGGCCGTGTCGGCCGGCTCTTCAACTTCGGGAGGAGATGATGGCGCTCTCACTGCGCGACCGGCTGCTCGGTCGCTCGAACGGCGCATCCACTACTGGCGCCGCGGCGGTCGATGATCGCGACGTGAGCGCCCTGATGCCGCTCGGCGCCGAGCCGGGGCCGTCGTCCGGGCTGTACGGCGCGCGGCGCCCCGATGAGCCGATGCTCAGCCCCGTCGAGCAGCTCAAGGTGGAGCTGCACCGGCGCCTCATCGAGCGTCTGGATCTCGAGGCGCTCGAGCGCATCGCCGACGAGAGCGCGGTCGTGCAGCAGATCCGCCAGGCGGTCGCCGAGCTGATGCGCGGCGAGTCGACGCCGCTCAGCCAGGCGGAGCGCGATGAGGTCGTCGAGCAGATCGTCTACGAGGTGACGGGGCTCGGCCCGATCGAGCCGCTCTTCCGCGATCGCACGGTGACCGACATCCTCGTCAACGGGCCGAAGGACATCTACGTCGAACGGCAGGGGCGGCTCGCGCGCGCGCTCACGACCTTCCGCGATGACGCGCACCTGCTCGCCGTCATCGATCGCATCGTCAGTCGCGTGGGGCGGCGCGTGGATGAGTCGTCGCCCATGGTGGATGCGCGCCTCCCCGACGGCTCGCGCGTCAACGCGATCATCCCGCCGCTCGCGGTCGATGGCCCCATGCTCTCCATCCGTCGCTTCGCCGCGGAGATCACGGTGCAGAAGCTGGTGGAGAGCGGCGCGCTCACCGAGGATATGATGCATCTGCTCGCCGGATGCGTGCGCGCGCGGCTGAATGTCCTCATCTCCGGCGGCACGGGCGCCGGCAAGACGACGCTGCTCAACGCGCTCAGCTCCTTCATCCCGAGCAGTGAGCGCATCATCACGATCGAGGATGCGGCCGAGCTGCGGCTGCAGCAGGAGCACGTGGTGCGACTGGAGACGCGCCCGCCGAACTCCGAAGGGCGCGGCGAGGTGGTGGCGCGCGACCTCGTGAAGAACGCGCTGCGCATGCGCCCCGACCGCATCATCGTCGGCGAGGTCCGGGCCGCCGAAGCGCTCGACATGCTGCAGGCCATGAACACGGGGCACGAGGGTTCGCTCACCACCATCCACGCGAACTCGCCGCGCGATGCGCTGTCCCGCCTGGAGACGATGATCCTGTTCGCCGGCACGAACCTGCCGAACCGCGCGATGCGCGAGCAGATCGCGTCCGCGCTCGATCTCGTCATCCAGGTGTCGCGCCTCACCGACGGATCGCGCCGCATCACCTCCATCACCGAGGTGACCAGCATGGAGGGGGACATCGTCACGATGCAGGAGATCTATCGCTTCCGGCGCCGCGGCATCTCGCCCGAGGGAGATGTCATCGGGCAGTTCGAGGCGACCGGGGTGCGGCCGCTCTTCGTCGAGCGGCTCGCACTGGCGGGCGTGGAGCTTCCCCCGCACCTCTTCGCGGGGCAGTGAGCGATGTTCCCACTCATCCTCGCCGGCGTGTTCTTCGGCACGTTGCTCGTCATCGTCTCGGCCTACGCGTTCGTGAACCGGCGCCACCTCGCGGCCGCGGAGGTGCTGCGCGACCGGCTCTCGGCCACCGCGATGGACGCGGGTCCGGTGCGCATCCTCAAGGAGGAGCGGGCGAGCCAGGTGCAGCTGCTCAACCGCGTGCTCGATGGCAAATCCGTCACGACCGCGCTCGCGCGCGAGATCGAGCGCGCGGGCTCGCGGAGCACCGTGGGCGCCTTCGTGCTCCTCACGGCACTGTGCACGGTGGTCGGCTTCCTCGTCGGCCATCTGGCGAACACCGTGACCGGCATCCTGCTCGCGGTGTTCGGCGCGGCGGCGCCGTTCGTCAATCTGCGACGGCTGCAGCACCGGCGCATCCACGCCTTCGAGGCGCAGCTCCCCGAAGCCATCGACATGCTGGTGAATGCACTTCGCGCCGGCTACTCGCTGCAGGCGGCCATGAAGTTCATCGGCGAGGAGATCGCCGCGCCGCTCGGGCCGGAGTTCGCGCGCTTCTACGACGAACAGCGGCTCGGCATCGATGTGCGACGCGCGCTGCTCAACCTGCAGGAGCGCGTCGACACGCTCGATCTCAAGATGTTCGTCACCGCTCTGCTCATCCAACGCGAGACGGGCGGCAATCTCACGGAGGTGATGACGAACCTCGCCACGCTCATTCGTGAGCGCGCCGGGCTCCGGGGGCAGATCGAGACGCTCACCGCCGAGCCCAAGCTCTCCGCGGTGATCCTGTCGCTGCTGCCGGTGGCGCTGTTCGTCTACCTGCTCGCGCTGAACCGCGCGTACCTGACGCCGATGTTCACGACGCCCATCGGCGAGCTGATGCTCATCTACGCCTGTGTCTCCGTGGTGGTCGGCTACATCGTGCTGCGGCGGCTGGGCAACATCGACATCTGAGAGGTGGGAATGCCGCTGTCACTCGTGCTCCTGCTCGCGGTGTTCGTCGTCGCACTCGCCGCAGCCGCCTATTCACTGCAGGCGAGCCGCGAGCGACGCGCCCTGCTCGCGCGCGCGGGAGCGGCGGAATCCGGCGGGCTCCTGGCGATCAAGACACCCGAGCACACACTCGGCTCTCGCCTGTCGGCGTGGCTGCTCGAGCACTCGCCGTCATCGTGGCGCTCGCGTCCCGATGAGGGCGATGTCCTCATCCACGCGGGCTTCGACGGCGCCGCCGCGCCGGCCGTCTACGTGCTCATCCGCGTGGTCGCCGCGCTGCTCCTGCCGGCGGCGGCGCTGCTCATCGCGCCGAGCGGCAGTCTGCCGCGCGTCGTCCTGCTCACCGGGTCCGCGCTCGTGGTTGGGCTGCTCGCACCGCCCGCCGTCGTGCACCATCTGGCGGGCGCGCGCCAGGAGCGGCTGCGGCGCGCCGTGCCGGATGCGCTCGATCTCCTCGTCGTCTGCGTGGAGGCCGGGATCAGCCTCGACGCCGCGCTGTTGCGCGTGGCCCGGGAGCTGGGCGGCGTGCATCCCGAGCTCGCCGACGAGTTGATGATCGTGAACCGGCGCGTGAACGCCGGCATGCCGCGCGAGCGCGCGCTGCACGGCGTGTGGGTGCGCACGGGCGTGGACGAGCTGCGCGGACTCGCCGCGAACATGATCCAGAGCGAGAAGTGGGGCACGTCGATCGCCACCGTGCTGCGCGTGTACGCCGAGACGCTCCGCCGCAAGCGGCGGCAGAGCGCGGAAAAGCGGGCCGCGACCGCGCCGCTCAAGATGCTCTTCCCGCTCGCGCTGTTCATCCTGCCGGCCCTGTTCATCGTCGTGCTCGGGCCGGCCGGACTCAAGATCGCCGCCATGTTCAAGACCATCACGCACTGATCGTGTGGTCCGCCGCGCGGATGGATGCGCGATGCGCCATCCGCGACGCGCGACCGGACGCGACCGTCGACCGCGGAGGGGACGATGCGCAGGCTACGCAACAGGCAGGGTGCGACGCTCGTGATCGTGGCCATTCTGATCACGCTGCTCGTGGGCATGGCGGGGTTCGCCATCGACATCTCGCGGTTGTACGTCTTCAAGGCGCAGCTCCAGACCACGGTCGATGCGGCGGCGCTCGCGGCCGTCATCGAGGTCGAGCGCGGTCGCCCCACCAACGCCACCACCGTCGCGCTGCAGTACGTGCCGCTCAACCAGGTGGAGCGACGGACCGCCACCGCGGATGCCGGGAACGTCGAGCCGGGCACGTGGGACTTCACGTCGCGCAGCTTCACACCGCTCGGCAGCTGGACAGATCCCGGATTGAACGCCGTGCGCGTGACCGCGACCTACCCGGCCGCGTACACGCTCGCCACGGTGTTCGGGCTCCAGGGGCACACGGTGCGAGCGGTCTCCGTGGCCGCGCTCGGTTCGGTGGGGCCGGCCGACTGTCTGCAGCCCTTCGGCATCCCGTACAGCAATCTGCTCTACGTGCTCGGCCACGACCCGAACGATGTGAGCTACGATCTGACCGACGATGACATCGCGACGCTGCGCACGCTCACTTCGGCGAGCAACATCAACTTCAAGATCGGCGCGCAGGGCACGTCGTACGGCACGCCGCTCCCCGGCAACTACTACCCGATCGACTACGAGCCCATCATGTATGCCAACGGAACGGCCGGGAGCCCCACCAAGGGCGGCGATGCGTACCGGAACAACATCACCGGCTGCACGGGGAGCAATCAGGCGATCATCAGCCCGGGCGACTATCTGCTCACCGAGAACGGGAACATGGTCGGCCCCACGGGGCAGGGGATCATCGCGTTGTGCGGCGGCGCGCTGGGGAACAACGGTGCCTGCAATCCACCCACTGGCATCGCCGTGCGGGCGCCCATCTGGGACTACACGACCACGCAGTTTACGGGCACGACGGCGGTCCACGTGAAGTACATCGGGGCGTTCGTGATCACGCGGTACAGCGCGTCCACCGGCGTCTACGGCTACTTCTCGTCGATGGCGGCCTCCGGGGTGTTCTCCCCCAATCCGGGCCCGCTCACCAAGGCGGTGCTCGTGCAGTGAGCACGATCCACGCGCCCATGGACGACGCGCGACTCCAGGCGGATCGCGCGCGACTGCAGCTGGCCACCGGTGACGCGTATCGCGTGCTCGGCCCGCTGGGACGCGGCCCGCTCGGCGTTGTATTCCGCGCCGAGGACCGCGCGATCGGACGCGAGGTGGCGGTGAAGCTGCTCGCGTTCGACGCGGACGCGAGGCCGGATCTCTACGCGCGACTCGAGCACGCGGTCCAGCTCGCGCGCGACCTCGCGCACCCCGGCATCGTGGCGCCGCTCGCCCTCGCGCGATGCGATGGCACGGCGTTCTACGTCATGCCGATCATGTCCGGCGGGAGCGTGGATGACGTGCTCCGCGCGCGCACACCGATCTCCGTCGAGCGCATCCTCGGCATCATCCGCGACGCGGCCGGTGCGCTCGATCACGCCCACGCGCACGGCGTCGTGCACGGCGGTGTGAAGCCGGCGAACCTGCTCATCGATGCGGAGGGGCGCGTGCGCATCGCGGATCTCGGCGTCGCCACCGCGCTGTGCGCCGACGGCGGCGTGCGGGCCGCGCTCGCGGCGCGGGCGCAGGCGTACGCGCCGCCGGAGCAGCGTCGTGGACATCCCGTGGATGGCCGAGCGGATCAGTACGCGCTCGCGGTGATCGCGTACGAGATGTTCACGGGCGCGCGTCTGCTGGATGCGCCGAGCATCGAGGGGATCCAGACGCTGGACCCCGTGCAGGTGCTACCGGAGGTGCCGCTGCGGCTCGGTCTCGGGGTGCACGTGAACGCCGCGCTGCGCTCGGCATTGAGCGCGAGCCCCGCGAGTCGCTTCCCGACGGCACGTGCATTCGCGACGGCGCTCGAGGAGCCGGAGCGCGCGGATCGCACGGTACGGGCCGGCCGCATGCGCCACGTGGTCGCGGCCACCGCGGTGCTCCTCGCGGCACTCGCGCTCGCCGCGATCGCCGTGCACTGATCGGCCCGGAGACGTCGAGTGTCTCAGGGCCGGCGCAGCCCGCTCACCCCGCGTAGCGGATCCAGCGCACGACTTCCCGCATCGTCGGCCGCTTGCCGTACATGAGGAGCCCCACGCGGTAGATGCGCGCCGAGAGCCACACCGCGGCCGCGCACGCGACCACGAGCACGCCGAGCGTACCGGCGATCTCCGTGGGCGAGAGCGACATCACGCTCATCCGCAGCGGCATGATGATCGGGGAGGAGAAGGGGAGCCACGCGAGGGCGACGGCCAGCCGGCTCGTCGGATCGAGCAGCACCGGCTCCAGGAAGATGATCGACACCACGAGCAGCAGCGTCACCGGTGTGGCCGCCTGCCGGACGTCCTGCTCGTTGCTCACCGTCGCGCCGACCGCCGCGAACAGCGCCGAGTAGAAGATGTAGCCCAGCACGAAGAACGCGACGAGCAGCAGCGCGAGCCCGGCCGAGATCGGCGGGAGGGGGAGCGACGACGCCTGCACGCCCAGCTTCGCGAGCACGGGCCCCCGTACCCGGAGCAGCGCGACCGCGGCCACGACCCATACCGCGATCTGCGTGAGCCCCACGCCGCCCACGCCCAGCACCTTGCCGGCGAGCAGCGTATCGGGCGACACGCTCGACGCGATCACCTCCGCCATGCGCGTCGACTTCTCCTCGATCACGCCGTGCAGCACGTTCTGACCGTACAGCATGATGGACGTGTAGAGCAGGAACGCGATGGCGAATCCGAAGATCATGCTCACCGTCCCCGAGCCGCCGCGCCCCTCGTCCGTGATCCGCTCCGACTCGAGCGAGAGCTGCGGTCCGGTGAGCTCCTGCACCTGCGTGGAGTCGATCCCCGCCTTCTCGAGCCGCATCGCGAGCAGCCCCTTGCGCACCGCGCTCTGGACGCGCTGTACGTCGGTGAGCGACGACGCGTTGCGTCCCGCATAGCGCGCGGTCTCGCCGGCCACCGTCTGGAAGTCCAGCACCAGGTAGCCCGTCGCCTGCTTGCGCATCACCTCGTGCGTCGCGAGCGATTCGGCGACGGTGAGCTCGGTGGGCGCGATGATGCGGAGCATCGGGCCGGTCGCGGCGTAGGCGTCATCCGCTTCGATCGCGCGCGCCACGCGGCGCCCGAGGTCGGTGCCGGTCGCGTCGAGAATCGCGATGTGCGCGAAGTCGGTCGACGCCTTCGTGTGCATGGCCATGATCGACGGGAGGAACGCGATGGCGCCGAACAGCACGGGGCCGAACACGGTCGCGATGATGAACCACTTCGTCCGCACGCGCTCCAGGTACTCGCGCTTGGTCGTCGCCCAGAGCTTACGCATGGTCGTTCGTCCGCTCCTCGGCGCCCGCGGCGCCGACCTTGTCGAGGAAGATGCGGTGCAGCGAGGGCTGTACGAGCTCGAAGCGCTCCACCGTCGCGCCGCGCTCGATGATCGTGCGGAGCAGCCGCTGCGCATCGGCGCCCGGCGCGAGCTCGATCTCCATCGTGCGGTTCGAGTCGTCCACACGGCGCACGAGCGTCGGATCGCCGAGCACGGGCGCGAGCGTGTGCGCATCGCCGTTCGCGAGGGCGAGCGCCACGAAGCGGCCGCCGTGCTCCGCCTTCACCGTCGAGACCGCGCCGTCCAGCACCTTCTCGCCGCGCGCGATGATGCACACCGCATCGCACATCCGCTCGGCGTTCTCCATGAGGTGCGTGCTGAAGATGACCGTCGTCCCCGAGCGCCGCAGCTCGACGATGATGTCCTTGAGCACCTGCGCGTTGATCGGGTCGAGCCCGCTGAACGGCTCATCGAGGATCACGAGCTCCGGCTCGTGCAGCAGCGTGCCGATGAACTGTACCTTCTGCTGCATACCGCGCGAGAGCTCGTCCACCTTCGCCGCGCCCCAGTCCTTCTCGCCGGATTTCAGGCCTACGCGCTCCAGCCACTCGGCGATCCGCTTGTCCGCGACCTTCGGCGGCACGCCCTTGAGCTCGGCGAGAAAGCGAAGCACGCGTCGCACTTCCATCTTCTTGTACAGCCCGCGCTCTTCGGGCAGATACCCCACGCGGTCCGTGACGCCTGACGCCGTGCTCGGCCGGCCGAGCACCGAGATGCTTCCGGTGTCCGGCACAATGATGTTGAGCATCATGCGGATGGTGGTCGTCTTCCCCGCGCCGTTGGGACCGAGGAGCCCGTAGACGGCTCCGCGGGGCACGGCAAGCGATAGGTCGCGCACGGCGACGTGCCCTGCGTAGCGCTTGGAGATGTTCCGGATGTCGACGGCGACGTCGGTCATGGCGGATTCTGAAGTGAGAAAGGCGGGCGGGGCCGCGGGGGGGTGGGCAGAAAAATATAGCGGCCGGGCTCTCGAAATGCTCAACCGAACCGTCGTGCCATCCCGAGCGGATGTCATCCCGAGCGCAGCGAGGGATCTCGGACCGCGAGCGAGATCCCTCGCTGACGCTCGGGATGACAGCCACGATCGAAATGACGAGCGCGATTTCCCGACACGGGACGAGCCGCGCGCCTTGTGCCGCTCGTTGCGCCCGCGGAATATTTCCGTTGTCCCCGGTAGGTAACGACGCTGTGCTCCATCGCCTGCTCCGCACCGCATGCACCTGTTCGTCGAGCGCTGTCGCTACGTCCACGCGCTCATCGTCGGCCCGCTCGTGGGCGTGCTCGTCACCATGCTCGTCGCGGCACCGCTCGCCGCGCAGTACCCACTCGCTCCAACGTCCGTGCTCGACGTCGGACATCTCACCGCTGCGCCATCGTTCGGCGCGTATCTCGCCGCCCGGCAGACCGTGCAGCAGGATACGGCGACGTTCACCATCAGTCGCGCGCGCGTCAAGGTCGAGGCACTGCCGATGCCGAGCCTCGCCCTGCGGGTGGAGGGCGGCATGTCGAACAACACGGTCGGAACGGGAAGCGGCTCGTCGGGGTCGTTCGAGTTCGCGGATGTCTTTGCGCAGTTCGCGCCGGTCGATGGCCGCATGGTGCGGATGCTGCGCCCGGCGCTCATCGTCGGGCAGTTCAAGATGCCTTTCAGCCTCGAGTACCTGACGGGGTACTCGCACCTGCTCACCATCGAGCGCTCGCAGGCGGTGGATCAGCTGAGCATCAAGCGCGACATCGGGGCGATGGGGCAGGTACACCTGACGCGCTTTCTCACGGTGAACGCCGCCGTCGCCAACGGCAGCGGCGCGAACGCGACGAACAACACGAACGGTCGCGAGTCGGCCATGGCGCGCGTGACGCTCACGCCGCTGCCTCAGCTGGAGCTCTCGGGCAAGGTGGCCGACGACGGCGCGGACCATCGGTGGGGGTACGATGCGCGCGTCATCGCCGGCGCGGCGATCGTCGAGGGCGAAGTCGTGCATCGCACACACGATGTGGATGCGGGCACGAGCGATGCGACCGGCGGCTACGCGCTCGCGGCCTACAAGGTGCGCGCGTGGCTGCAGCCCGTGGTGAAGTGGGAGCAGCTGCACGAGACGACGCCGGTCGCGTCGTCGCCCGGCAGCCCGGTGGTGCCGCCCGCGATGCTCGATGCACGCTCCACGTGGACGACCGTCGGAGTGAACATCGATGCGCCGCTCGACCGGCTGCGGCTGCAACTCGATTGGATCGTGAAGTCCGCGCATCCCGTGGATCAACCCGATGAGCTCCTTGCGCAGTTCGTCGCCGTCTTCTGAACCGTCGCCATCTTCTGAGCCGGGCGATCGGCGAGGTCGCTGCGCGCGCGGAACACGACGTCCTCGAGGGATGGTGATCGGATGTCGCTCCGCACGCGCGCTGCTCGGCGTCGTGCTCCTGCTTGCGGCCTGCTCCGGCCGCGATGCCCGGCGGACGGTCGCTTCATCCGCCGCATCGCATGGCCGCGACGCTGGCACCACGCTCGTCGTCTTCAACGCCGGCAGTCTCGCGCGCCCGCTGCGTGCCGCGCTCGACAGCTTCGCCGCGCCGCGCGGCATCACCATCGAGCAGGAGAACGCCGGCAGCCTCGAGACCGCGCGCAAGCTCACCGATCTGCACAAGATCCCCGACATCGTCGCGCTCGCGGACTACGAGGTGTTCCCCGAGCTCCTCATGCCGGGCCAGCTCACCTGGTACGTGCAGTTCGCGCGCAACCGCATGGTGATCGCCTACACTGACAAGTCCCGCTTCGCGAACGAGATCACCAGCGACAACTGGTGGCGTATTCTGCAGCGCCCGGGCGTGCAGGTGGGGCGCTCCGATCCCAACCTCGATCCCAACGGCTACCGCACGCTCCTCACCATGCAGCTCGCGGCGCGCTACTACAAGCGGCCGCAGCTCTACGAGCGCCTGCTCGCCGCCGCGCCGCCGCGCAACGTGCGTCCCAAGGAAGTGGATCTGGTGGGGCTCGTGCAGGCGGGCGAGCTGGATTACATCTGGTCGTACGAATCGGTCGCGCAGGGCGCGAACCTGAAGTTCGTGACGCTCCCCGAGCAGATCGACATGAGCACACCGGCCGACTCCGCCTCCTACGCGCAGGCGACGACGCGCGTGCAGGGGAAGAGCGTGGGAGACACGATCGTGGTGCACGGCCAGCCCATCGTCTACGGCGTGTCGATCCCCACGCACGCACCGCACCGCGCGCTCGCCGAGCAGTTTCTCGCGTGGATGCTCTCACGCGATGGTCAGCGCGTGCTGCGTGAAGCGAAGCTCGACGCCCTGGAGCATCCGGTGCTCGTCGGCACCGGCGCGCCGGCGGCGATCACCGCGGTGACTGCCGCGGCGGCCGTCTCATCGGGCGCGCCGTCGCGGGCCACGCTATCGCGGGCCGCACCATCGCAGGCCGCACCATCGCGGACTGCGCCATCGCAGCCGTCGAAGACGACGCCGGCATCGGAGCGCTGAGTGTCGGTCTTCGCGCCGCCCGTCGAGCGCACGATGCCAAGCGCGATGCGCGCGAATCGCATCGCGAGCATCGTCGCCGCGGTCGCCGGCTCGCTCTTCCTGCTCTTTCTCTTCGCGCCGATCGCGAAGCTCGTCGGCTCGGCCGGCGCCACCGGCGCGCAGCGGCTGTTCACCGACGCGGAGCTTCGCGGCTCGCTCTGGCTCACCGCCATCACCGCCACGGCCGCGACGGTGCTGGGCGTGATCGGCGGGACGCCGCTCGCCTATCTGCTCGCGCGGCGCACCTTCCGCGGGCGCGCCATCCTCGCCGCGGTCATCGATCTGCCGATCCTCATCCCGCACCCCGTGGCCGGTATCGCGCTCCTCCTCGTGCTCGGCCGGCAGAGTCTCGTCGGCAGCGCGGCACTGCACGTCGGACTGCGTGTGGTCGGCTCGGCGTGGGGGATCATCGCCGCGATGCTCTTCGTCTCCGCGCCGCTCTACGTGAGCGCCGCGCGTGAAGCGTTCGCGCGGGTCGACACGCGCTACGAGGCGGTGGGGCGCACGCTCGGCGACACCGCGTGGCGCGTCTTCCGCCGCGTGACGCTCCCGCTCTCGGTGCGCGGCCTCATCGGCGCCGCCGTCGTGATGTGGGCGCGTGCCGTGGCCGAGTTCGGCGCGGTCGTCATCCTCGCGTACAACCCGAAGGTGGTGAGCGTGCTGAGCTACGACCGCTTCACGAGCTACGGGCTCACCGAGGCGCTCCCGGTCGCGGCGGTGCTCGCGATCCTCGCGCTCATCCCACTCACCGTGCTGCGCGCGCTGCGTCCCGGGCGCGGCGCGGGGTTCGACGAGCTGTGATCGAGCTCGCGGCGCTCGGCGCGCGCGTCGGGAGCTTCGCGCTCGAGGACGTGAGCTTCACCATCCCGCAGGGGCGCTACGGCGTGGTGATCGGTCCCGCGGGCTCGGGGAAAACCACGTTGCTCGAGACGATCGCGGGCATCGTGCCGCAGACGGCGGGCACGCTCCGGCTCGACGGCCGCGACGTGCGCGGCGTGCCGCCAGAGCGGCGTCGTGTGGGGTTCGTCTACCAGCACGGGCTGCTCTTTCCGCATCTCTCCGTCGAGGAGAACATCGCCTACGGCGCCGTCTCTGGCGATGCTGCACGCGAGGCAGCGCGGCGCATCGGCGCCGAGTCGCTGTACGGTCGCAGCGTACGCGCGCTGAGCGGCGGCGAGCGCCAGCTCGTGGCGATCGCGCGAGCGCTCGCGGCCGAGCCGTCGATCCTGTTGCTCGACGAACCCTTCAGCGCGCTCGATCCGCGCCGGCGCACAACCGTACGGCGCGAAGTGCGCGCGCTCCATCGCGAGCGCGGGATGACGGTGCTGCAGGTGACGCACGACTTCACGGAGGCCGGACTGCTGGGCGACGTGGCCGTGCTGCTCGATGCGGGGCGTGTACTGCAGCACGGCCCACCCGAGCGCGTGTTCCGGCATCCCGCGTCGCCCTACATCGCGGAGTTCCTCGGCGCCGAGAACGTGTTCGCGGGCGAGGTGCACATTCTGGGCGATGCGGCGCCCGATTGGGTGGAGGGGACACCGGCGCCGCTCGCGCTTGGGGCTCACGCGGTCGAGTTCTGCGCCGGGCCGATGCGCATCTACACGGTGGGCGACGCGCCGCCGGGTCCGGGGTACGCGGTGATCCGCGCGGAGGAAGTCTTGCTGTCACCCGAGCCGCACGTGTCGTCGGCGCGCAATCAGTTCGTCGGGCGCATCGCCGAAGTCGAGACGCTCGGCGCGCTCACGCGCATCACCGTCGACATCGCCGGCATGCCGCTCATCGCGGCGCTCACGACCCGCTCGGCGAAGGAGCTAGCGCTGGAGCCCGGGCGCGAGGTGTACGCGTCGTTCAAGGCGATGGCGGTGCATCTGTGCTGAGCGTCGTCGTTCCGAGGGAGCGCTAGCGACCGAGGAAGCTCGGGTGGCCGGGCACGCGGTGTGCCGGCCCAGGCAGAACGGCGCTCGGGCGAGAATGTCCCGGACGGCAATCACCTGAAGCCGAGCTCCCGATGACCGCGTCTCCGGCCCCGTCCCGCGCTCCGAGCAGCAAGCGCGCGGGCATCACGATCGGCATCGGCATGGGCGGCTTCGTCGACGGTATCCTGCTGCATCAGATCCTGGAGTGGCACAACATGGGATCGTCGGTGGTGTCGCCGATGACCATCGACGGCATGCGGCAGAACATGATCTGGGACGGCGAGTTCCACGCGGTCGTCTGGGTGATCACGCTCATCGGGATCTACCTCTTGCTCGCGGACGCGCGTCGTGGCGCTGTGCTGCCGTCGACCACTGCCTTCACCGGCCAGCTGCTGCTCGGGTGGGGGATCTTCAACGTGCTGGAAGGCATCCTCGATCACCATATCCTGAACCTGCACCACGTACGCGACCTGCCGGTCCACGTCCCGCTGTACGACTGGCTCTTCCTGGTCATCGGCGGTGCCGGTTTCCTGCTCCTCGGGTGGGCGATGTCGCGCGACGGACGGCGGGTCCCCGCGCGTTAGCGTGCGCGGCCGCTTGACGGGCGCGGCGTTCGGTTGTATATGTCGAGCGTCTACCTGTCGAGGTCCTTCCTACCATGCCCGCCGCCGATCGGTCGAAGAGCCCCCTCCTTCAGGGCACGCTCGACCTGCTGATCCTCAAGACGCTCACGCTCGGGTCGCTGCACGGCTACGCCATCGCGCAGCACATCGCGCGCTCATCGGACGGTGTGCTCCAGGTGGAGCAGGGCTCACTCTATCCCGCGCTCGAGCGATTGCTCAACAAAGGGTGGGTGACCGCCAAGTGGAAGGAGTCGCCCACCAAGCGCCAGGCACGCTACTACACGATCACGGCCTCGGGACGCAAGCAGTTGGGTGAGGCGCTGTCGAGCTACGACCGGGTGGCGCTGGCGATCGGGCGCGTGCTCGGGCGGGCGTAACGGTCGACGATCCTCGCTACCAGACTGGCCTACGTGTCCCACCTCGATGGACTTCGGCATCGACTCGCGGTCCTGCTCCATCCGCGCCGCTACGCGCGCGAGATGGAGGCGGAGCAACGATTCCATCTGGAGCTCGAGGCGATGCAGCAGCGTCAGGCGGGAGTCGAGGCGGACGACGCGGAGCTCACTGCCCGTCGGACGTACGGGAGCGTCATGTACTACGGAGAGGAGGTGCGTCGCATGACCGTCCTTCGATTCATCGATGCGCTGACGCAAGATCTCCGGTACGCGCTGCGCACGTTGCATAGGAACCCCGGTTTCGCACTCGTGTCGGTGCTGACGCTCGCGCTCGGCATCGGCGCGACGACCGCGGTGTTCAGCATGGTGAACACGCTGCTTCTCCGCCCACTGCCCGTGTCGCATCCGGAGCAACTGGTCCTCGTGAACGAGCAACGGGTGGGTGCGGCCTCGTGGTGGCTGGGGCAGGAGCAGGTGCCGTACGATCGCTTCCTGGCGTACCGCGAGGGGACGCGCGAGATCTTCTCCGGGTTGTCAGCGCAACGGCAGGTCAGTTTCTCGCTGCGCTTCGGGAACGAGCCGGCGACGGCAGTAACCGGAGCGATCGTCTCCGGGAACTACTTCGACGTGCTCGGGCTCCGCCCGGCGGTCGGCCGATTCTTCAGCGCCGACGATGAGCCGGCCGTGGTGCTGAGCCACCGACTGTGGCAATCGCGTTTCAGCGGTGATCGCGGGGTGGTCGGCCAGACGATTTACCTCAACAGCCGGCCGTACGTCATTGCTGGGGTCGCACCGGGAGGGTTCCGCGGGACGACTGCTCTCGCGACGCACGAGCTCTGGGTGCCCGCGCGATCGGCTCCGCTCGGAGAGCACGCTGGCTTCATGCGCGATTGGGTCGCGCCGTTTGGCCGGCTCCGGCCGGGCGTGTCGCTCGAGCATGCGGCGGCCGTAGTGAACGCGGTGGCGATGCGCGTGCCGCCGGGCGAGCCGCAGTCGCGAGTACGTGGCGCTCGTGTCGAGCCGATGACGCCGGTACCGGCGCGCGCCGGCCGCAGTATCGCTCGCGACCTGGAGATGTTTCTCACTGCCGCGATACTGGTACTGCTCATTGCCGGCGCCAACGTGGCCGGCATGCTCCTCGCGCGGGCCTCCGCGCGGCGTCGCGAAATCGCGGTGCGACTCGCGATCGGCGCTGGACGATGGCGCCTCGTCCGGCAACTCCTCACGGAAAGCGTCCTCCTCTTCCTTCTCGGTGGAGCAGGTGGCGTGCTCCTCACGCTGTGGCTCTCGCGGATCTTCGCTGCGTGGGGGCCGGCCCTGCCGGATGGCGCCGTGCTCGATCTCACGCCGGATCTGCGCGTTCTGGGTTTCGCGCTGGCGCTTGCCGCGGTCACCGGGATGCTCTTCGCCCTCGTGCCGGCGGTGCGCGCGTCGAGCGCGGAAGTGGCGCCGACGCTCAAGGATGGAGCGGAACGGGGGAGCGGGCGTACCCGAGGGCGGAGCGTTTTCGTCTCGGCGCAGCTCGCCCTGGCAGTCGTCCTCCTCGTAGCCGCCGGACTCTGCGTGCGCACATTGCGGAGCGCGCTGGCGGTGGACCCCGGTCTGGATCCGGACGATGTCGTCGTCGCAGCGATCGATCTTGCGCCGAACGGCTATGACGAGGTGCGAGGGCGCGCCTTTTACCGCTCGCTCCTCGAGCGCGTGCGTGCACTGCCTGGCGTCGAGAGTGCCGGAATCGCCCAGCTGGTTTTGTTGAGCGGTATGTCGGATGGCAATGACATCGAGTCCGCCGAGGTCGGGCCCTCGGGGCGCACCAGAACGAATGCCTGGTACGATGTCGTGGATCCTGACTTTTTTCGTACGCTCCGCATCCCGCTCGTGGCGGGGCGTGCACTCACGGATGCGGATGTCGCCGGACACGCACCCGTCATCGTCGTCAACCAGGAGCTCGCCCGACAGCTCTGGCCCGGCGAGAGCCCGCTTGGCAAGCACGTGCGCACGTTCGGCCGCGATTGGGAGGTGGTGGGCATGACACGCGATGGCAAGTACGCCAACGTCACCGATAACGCCGTGCCGCCCTTCATGTTCCTCTCCTTTGCGCAGCGCTACTCGGCGTCGATGACTCTCCACGTGCGTTCGCGCCTTCCTGCCTCGCAGGTGATTCACGAGATTCGCGCGCAGGTCCGCGCACTCGATCCCAATGTCGCGGTCGGCGCGGAGCCGCTCACGGATGTGATCGGCACCACGCTCCTGCAACAGCGCTTCGCGGCCTGGCTCATCGGCGTCTTCGGCCTCGTGGGAATGCTGCTCGCGGCGATCGGGATCTACGGTGTGCTCGCGTACTACGTCGCACAGCGGACGCGCGAGTTCGGCATCCGGCTCGCGCTCGGTGCTCGTGGTGGAGATGTGCTGCGGCTCGTCATGCGCCGAGGTGCACTGCTCATTGCGATCGGTACCGCCGTCGGACTCGGTGCGGCGGCCGCGACGACGCGTGTGCTCAGAGGCCTGCTCTACGGAATCGGTCCGCTCGATCCCGTCACGTTCGTCGTCGCGCCGCTCGTCCTCGTTGCCGTCGCACTGGTCGCGTGTTGGCTCCCCGCCCGCCGCGCGACGCGCACCGATCCAATCATCGCGCTCCGCGCCGAGTGAACTGCAGCGGCGTCGCTACGTCCTGATGTGCGTCAGTAAAGACAGAAGCGCCCCGTATCCCCTACCGCCCCCGTCATGCCGCCCAGGAGCGAGGCGCGCTCACTCCCCTGGCGCCCGCGCCAACCATTTCGCGCCTTCGTGCTGTCTGACCTCACGATCCCCTCCCTGGAGCGTGCGCATGGAGCTCGTCCACTCGCTGCACCGTGAGCTGCGGCTGGCCCTTCGCTCGCTGCGCCGAGCGCCCTCGTTCACCATCATCGCGCTCGTCACGCTCTCGCTCGGACTCGGCGCGACGACGGCCATCTACAGCGTGCTCGACTCGGTGGTGCTGCGGCCGCTGCCATATCGCGACGCCGGTCGTCTCGTTGCCGTCCTGCATCCGACCACCGTGCCCGGCAACGGCGAGAGCAAGTGGGGGATGTCCGCCGGCGGGTACTTCCAGTTCCGCGCGCTGAATCACACGCTGGAAGACTTGGGCGGCTACCGAACGTCGAGTGCGGTGCTCACCGGCGATGATGGGCGGCCGGAGGAAGTGCGCGTCGGACAGGTCACGTCGACTATCTTCACGACGCTCCACGCGCGCGCCTACCTCGGCACGCTCATCACGGCGGCGGAGGATGCGCCCAACGTGCCGCCGACGGTCGTCCTCTCCTACGAGCTGTGGCGGCGCCGCTTCAGCGGCGACCCGAGCATTGTGGGGAAGACGATCCAGCTCTACGGCACGTCGTACCAGGTGATCGGCGTGGCCGAGCCGGGGCTCACGCTCCCGATGCCTGGTCCGTTCGCATCCACCTCCAACCTCGCCGGGTTCGGCGTCGACCTCTGGATGCCGCTGCAGCTCAACCCTGCGGGGCCATTCTACAACTCGCATCAGTACACGGGCATCGGCCGGCTCGAGCCCGGCGTCACCGCCGAGCGGGCGCAGGCCGACCTCGCGGCGATCACGAAGCGATTCCCCGAGCTCGTGCCGAGCGCGTACAGCAATGGGTTCATGCGGAACTACAACTTCCGCGTTGCGGTCACGCCGCTCAAGCAGGCGGTGCTCGGTCCTACCGTCGCGCGCTCGCTCTGGATCCTTTTCGGCGCCGTGGCGCTCGTGCTCCTCATCGCCTGCGCCAACGTCGCGAACCTCTTTCTCGTGCGCATGGAAGCGCAGCGGCGCGACACGGCCATCCGCAACGCCCTCGGCGCGAGCCGCGCGCACATGGCGCTGCATCATCTCACCGAGAGCCTCGTGCTGACGGTGACCGCCGGCGTGCTCGGCGTCGTCATCGCGCGGTGGGGGATTCCGGCACTGCTCGCCGTCGCGCCGCGCAGCATCCCGCGCCTTGCCGGCGTGTCGCTGCACTGGAGCGCGGTGCTCGTCGGACTCGCGCTCGCCGTCGTCGCGGGGTTCGTGTTCGGGCTCGTGCCGCTCGTGCGGCGCGCGGAGGATGTGGGCGCGCTGCGAGACGGGGGACGCGGACTGTTGGGGTCGCGCCGTCAGCGCACGGCGCGCAGCACGCTCGTCGTCGGGCAGGTCGCGCTCGCGGTCGTGCTGCTCGCCGCCGCGGGACTGCTCGTGCGGAGCTTCGAGCAGCTGCGCGACGTGCACTCGGGGCTCGACCCGCGCGGCGTGCTCACCTTCGAGATCACGCTCCCGTTCTCGGACTACAACACCGCCGAGTCTGCGGTGGAGTTTCATCACGCGTTCTCCGAGCGGCTCGCCGCGCTCCCGGGCGTGACCGCGGTCGGTGCGTCCGACATGCTCCCGCTGCAGGACTACGGCTCCGGATGCACGGCGGTCGGACGTGAGGGGCGGCCGTACGGGCCCGATGAGAAGCCGCCGTGCGTTCCGATCCCCACCTTCACACCCGGCTACTTCGCCGCGATGGGGATCGCCGTGCGCGGCCGGATGCCCGACTGGAGCGACGTCGGCGAGCGCACGCAGGCGGCGGTCGTCACGCAGGCGCTCGCCGATCGGCTGTGGCCCGGCGAGAATCCGATCGGGAAGGGAATTCTCCCCGGCGACCGCGGGCGCGGCGGCTACTATCGCGTGGTGGGGGTGATCCCCGAGCTGCGCGCGGCGGGGCTCGAAGAGCCGCCCACCGAAGCGCTGTTCGCGCCGGCGACGATGCTCGGTCCGCCGCCGCATCGCGATGGCTCGTTCAACTCGCTCGTCTACAGCGTGCGCACGAGCGACGCGGATCCCATGGCGCTCCTGCCGTCCATCCGCACGTTGCTCGCATCCATGAACAAGCAGGTCCCGATCGTGAACCCGCGGACGATGCAGGAGGTGGTGAGCCGCTCGGTCGCGCACACGATGTTCATCATGCTGCTGCTCGGCATCGCGGCGGCGATGGCGCTGGTGCTGAGCGCGGTCGGCATCTACGGGGTGATCTCGTATGTCGTCACGCAGCAGCGCGCCGAGATCGGCATCCGTATGGCGCTCGGCGCACAGGTGTCGCAGGTGGGCGCGATGGTGATGAGGCAGTCGCTCACGCTCGGCGCGCTCGGCGTCGCCATCGGGCTGGTCGGCGCGTTCGCCGGAACGCGCCTGCTCCGGTCGCTGCTCTTCGGCGTGAGCCCCACGGACCCGCTCGTGCTGTCGATCGTCCCCCTCGTGCTGCTCGCCGTCGCCGCCGTGGCGGGACTCGCGCCCGCGCGCCGGGCAGCGCAAGTGGATCCGCTGGAGGCGATGCGAGGGTAGGCGGGGGGTGACGGTGTCATCCCGAGCGGGTGCCGTCCCGAGCAGGTGTCATCCCGAGCGTCAGCGAGGGATCTCTTGGCGGCCCGAGATTCCTCGCTGTGCTCGGAATGACAATGCTGCGCTCGGGATGGCACGCTCTTGACACGCTGTCCCGCGCCTTGTATTTAACCTATAGGTAACTTAACCGAATGGTTCACTACACCATGCCCGTCGACCACCTCAGCACCACCTTCGCCGCCCTCGCCGACCCCACGCGACGCGCCATCCTCGGCCGCCTCGCCGCGGGCGAGGCCACCGTCACCGAGCTCGCCCAGCCGTTCGCGATGAGCCTCCCCGCCGTCTCCAAGCACCTCCGCGTGCTCGAGCGCGCCGGCCTCATCACACGCGGGCGGGAAGCACAGTGGCGTCCCGCGCGGCTCGAGGCCAAGCGGCTCAAGGAGGTGGCGGATTGGGTCGAGCACTATCGCCGCTTCTGGGAGCAGAGCCTCGATCGACTCGACGACTACCTGCACGAGCTCCAAGCGAAGGAGGACCGCCATGCCGACACGACGCACGGAACACGCGCGCCACGCGCCCAGCGAACCGCACGGAAGCGCGGCGCACACCGGAGGAAGCGCTAGCATGCCCCGCACCGACACGCATCAGTCCATGTCCCTCTCGCCCGACCGCGGCCTCGTCATCACCCGCACCTTCAACGTGCCGCGCGCGCTCGTGTGGAAGGCGTGGACCGAGCCCGAGCACCTCGTGCACTGGTGGGGGCAGCCGAAGGGCGCGACGATGCCGGTCTGCACGGTGGACCTCCGCGTCGGCGGCGTCGCTCACTACTGCATCAAGACGCCGGACGGCGGCACCATGTGGGCGCGGAACATCTTCCGCGAGATCGTCGAGCCCGAGCGGCTCGTCTTCGACATGGACTTCTCCGATGAGCACGGCAACATCGCCGACCCCCCGCCTGGCCTACCCGGGCATTCGCTCATCACGGCGACGTTCGCCGAACGCGACGGTCGCACGACGGTGACCATCGTCCACACGGGCGTCGAGCGGGCCTCGGCCGAGAACCAGACGAACTACCAGCTGGGGTGGGGTGAGTCGCTCGACCGGCTCGCCGAGCAGCTGGCGACGGTGGGCGCATGATGTCGATTTCGCGCTCGCTCGTTCGACGTCTCTCCGGACACCAGACACGGAGACCAATATGTCGGTAGATACCACGCTCGACCTGAACACGACGTACGACCGCACCTACTCGCCGGTGGCGCGCCTCCTCCCGACGATCGCCCGCATCGCCATGGGGCTCATCTTTCTCGTCATGGGGCTCAACGGCTTCCTGCAGTTCCTGCCCCAGCCCGCGACGCCGTTCCCCGCGCGCGCCATGGCGTTCATGGGTGCACTCTTCGCCACGGGCTACATGATCCCGCTGATCTCGGGCACGCAGGTGGTCGTCGCGGTGCTGCTGCTGTCCAACCGCTTCGTGCCGCTGGCGCTCACGCTCATCGCGCCGGTGATCGTCAACATCATGCTGGTGCACCTCTTCCTCGCGCCGCTCATGCTCACGCTCCCCGTCACCGTCCTGGTGCTGGAGCTCTATCTGGCGTGGGCGTACCGCGGTGCATTCCGCCCGATGCTCGCCGCACGGGTGGCGCCGTCGAGGCCCGTCGACTAGAAAAAGGAGGTCCGTCGGCTAGAAGAAGCGCCGGACGAGATAGGAGATCACGCTCAGCACGAGCGACACGATGAGCATGGACGCGATCGGGATGTAGACGCGCGTGTTCCCATGCTCGATGCGGATGTCGCCCGGCAGTCGTCCGAACCACGCGAGTGCGCCCGAGGCGATGAGCGCGCCGACGATCACGACGAGGACGCCGAGCGCGATGAAGAACAGTCCGATGGGGCGTTCGTCCATGCGTCAACCGCGGCCGGCGAACGCCCGCTCCAGCGCCTCCCACGGCAGCTGGGCGCACCGGATGCGCGCGGGGACCTTCGCGACACCGGACAGTGCGCGCAGATCGCCGAGGGCGGGATCGGCGGCGACCTCCGCATCGCCGGCGAGCATCTGCGCGAAGCGCCGTGCGGCCGAGTCGATCTCGTCGCGCGACTTCCCGGTGATGTACTCCGTCATCATCGACGCGGTGGCCAGCGAGATGGAGCACCCCTGGCCGCGAAAGCGCGCGGCGCGTACGCCGCCCGCGTCGTCGAAGGCCAGCTGCAGCACGAGCTCGTCGCCGCAGAGCGGATTCTTCATGGTGACGGAGACGTCCGCATCGTCCAGCACGCCCTGATTGCGCGGCCGCCGGTAGTGCTCGAGGATGAGCGACTGATACAGCGCGGCGAGCGTGGGCGACGCGTCAGGTGGCGACATAGCCGAAGAGCTCCTTCGCGCGCAGCAGCCCCTGCGCCAGCGCTTCGACGTCCGCCTCGTCGTTGTAGACGTAGAACGAGGCGCGCGCGGTGGCCGGGACGCCCAGGCGCCGCATGAGCGGCTGCGCGCAGTGGTGCCCGGCGCGGATGCAGACGCGCTGCTGGTCGAGGATCGTCGCCAGATCGTGCGGATGGATGTCGGCGAGCGTGAAGCTCAACACGCCACTCCGCTCCGTGGCCGCCGGTCCGTAGATCGTCACGCCCTCGATCTCGCTCAGCCGCTCGTACGCATGCTGCACCAGCGCGCGCTCGTGGCGGGCGATGGCGTCCATGCCGCCGAGCCCCTCCAGATACTCGATCGCCGCCGCGAGCCCCACGGCGCCGGCGACGTTCGGCGTCCCCGCCTCGAACTTGTGCGGGAGCATGTTCCACGTCGTGCGGTCGTCGTACACGAACTCGATCATGTCGCCCCCCGTCTGGTACGGAGGCATCGCCTCGAGCAGCGCGCGCGTCCCGATCAGCACGCCGATCCCCATCGGTCCGCACATCTTGTGGCCGCTGAACGCGTAGGCGTCCACGCCCAGCTCGTCGAAGCGCACCGGCAGATGCGGCACACTCTGCGCGCCATCGCACACGGCGATCGCGCCGACCGCGTGCGCCAGCGCCGCGATCTCGCGTACGGGGTTCACCCCGCCGAGCACGTTCGACACGTGCGCGAACGCCACCACGCTGGTGCGCGGTGTGACGAGCGCGCGCAATGCATCGAGGTCGACGCGGCCGTCGCTGGCGAGCGCGCAGATCCGGAGCTCGGCTCCGCGCTCCAGCGCGAGCTGCTGCCACGGGACGAAGTTCGCGTGATGCTCGGCGCCCGTGATGACGATCTCGTCGCCCGGTCCGACGTTCGCCCGCCCCCACGCGCTCGCCACGAGGTTGAGCGACTCCGTGGTTCCGCGCGTGAAGATGACGCAATCGACGTCCGCCGCGCCGACGAATCGCGCCACGCGCTCGCGTGCTTCGAGATACCGGTCGGTCGCGCGCACCGAGAGCGCGTACGCCCCGCGGTGCGGATTGGCGTTGTCGCGCTCGTAGTAGCGCGCGATCGCGTCGATCACCGCGCGCGGCTTCTGCGTCGTGGCCGCCGAATCGAGGTAATGGAGCTCGGGGTCGGCGGCGAGCAGCGGGAAATCGGCACGTGGCGCGAAGACGCTCATCGCGTGCGTCGCCCCACGTAGATGGTGTCGTTCTCCACCTTCACCTCGTAGATGGGGAGGGGGTCGATGGCCGGTCCGCGGCACACGGCGCCCGTCGCGCAATCGAACTGCGCGCCGTGCCACGCGCATTCGAGGATGCACCGGCCGCCCATCTCGAGCACCACCCCTTGGTCCATCGGAAAGTCCTGGTGCGTGCAGTTGTTGCTCACCGCGCGGATCTCGCCGCCGCAGTTGACGAGACAGATCCGCTCGCCCCGCTCCGTCACGATGCCGAGCACGTCGCCCTCCGACACATCCTCCACTCGCGCGACCGCCTCGAATCGGCCGCTCGTCAGCTCCTCGGCGCTCACTCGGTGGACACCGTGTCCTGTGTCCCCTCGAGCGCGGCGCGCAGCGTGTGCCACGCCATGCTCGCGCACTTCACGCGTACCGGGAACTGCGCGACGCCGGCGAACGCCGCAAGGCTGCCGAGCGACTTGGCATCGTCGGCGCCGTCGTGCTTCACACCGGTGACCAGCGCGTGGAAGCGCTCGAACAGCGCCTTCGCCTCCGCGCGCGTCTTCCCCTTCACGGCCACGGTCATGCACGACGCCGACGCCTTCGAGATCGCGCACCCCGAGCCGGTGAAGCGCACGTCGGCGATCACGTCGCCCTCCATGCGCACCCACAGCGTGAGCTGATCGCCGCACAGCGGATTGTGCCCCTCGGCCCGCCGAGCGTCCGTCCCCTCGAGCGACCCGAAGTTCCTCGGCCGACGGTTGTGGTCGAGGATGAGGGCTTGGTAGAGCTCGGTGAGGTCGGGCATGGCCTACGCGGGATGCGGGATGCGCGATGCGGGATGCGGAACGACCGGGTCCACTGTCATTCCGAAGGAGCGAAGCGACCGAGAAATCCACTTTCCGCCATTCCGAGCATCAGCGCTGCCATCCCGCGCGTCAGCGAGGGGTCTCCCCGCCACGCCGAGATTCCTCGCTTCGCTCGGAATGACAACGCGTCCCGCGTCCCGCATTATCTCTCCCCCGCAAATCTCTCCAGCGTCACCCGCTCCAGCTCCTCCCGCACGGCGTCCACTTCGATCGTCTCGAGCACGTCCGCCGCGAAGGCGTAGGTGAGCAGCGAACGCGCGTGCTCGGCGCCGATGCCGCGGCTCTTCATGTAGAAGAGCGCGATCTCATCGAGGCGGCCCACCGTCGCGCCATGCGTGCACTTCACGTCGTCGGCAAAGATCTCGAGCTGCGGCTTGGTATCCACGCGCGCGTGCTCGGAGAGGAGCAGGTTGTTGTTCGTCTGCTTCCCGTCGGTCTTCTGCGCGATCGGCTGCACGTATACCTTGCCGTTGAACACGCCGTGTGAGGTGTCGTCGAGAATCCCCTTGTAGATCTCGCGGCTGAAGCAGCTGGGCTTCGCGTGCTCGATGCGCGTCTGGTGATCGACGTGTTGGCGCCCGCTCACCATGTAGAGCCCGTTGAGCGTCGCGCCGCACCCCTCGCCATCGAGCACCGTGTAGATGTTGGTGCGCGAGAGCGCGGCGCCCGTCGCGAAGGAGAACGACACGTAGTGGCTGTCGCGCCCCTGGTCGACTTCCACCGTGCCGACGTGGAACGCGCGCTCGCTCTCGCGCTGCACCTTGTAGTGTGTGAGCGTCGCGCCGTCCTCCACCGCGACCTCGGCGACCGCGTTGGTGAAGTACTCCATCTCGCCGAGCGACACATAGTGCTCGATCACCGTCGCCTTCGAGTTGCGGCCGGCGACGATCAGCGTACGCGGGTGCGCGATGCTCCCGGCCGCGGCACTGTCCGACACGTACAGCAGATGGATGGGCGACGGCACGACCACGTCGGCCGGAACGTGAACGATCGCCCCGTGCCGCATGAACGCCGTGTTGAGCGCCGTGAAGGCGTTGTCCGTCGCGTTCGCGATCTTCGTGAGATGACGCGAGACGAGCTCGGGCTCATCACGCAGCGCGTCCGCAAGGTCGAGCACGCGCACGCCCGACGGCAGTCGCTCGACGAGCGAAAGCTCGGGCACGTAGCGCCCGTTCACGAACACGAGGTGCGTCCACTCCGGGTGCCCGAAGGAAAAGCGCTCGATGTCCGCCTCGGTCGCCACGAACGCCGCCTCGGCCAGGCGGAACTCCCGCTCCGCGATCGGCGAGGCGCTCGTGAAGTGCCAATCCTCGACGCGTGTGGTCGGGAAGCCGAGCGTGGCGAAGCGCTCGATCGCCGCGCGACGCGCCGGGAGAAGCCATGCCGGACCTTTGCCGCCGCCGTTCGATGCGAGCGTCTCGAAGTCCTCGAGATACGGCTGCAGGATGCCGGCGTCCACCGCTGTTCCGTGCGTCACGCCGCCGCCTCCTCCATCACCCAGTCGTAGCCGCGCTCCTCGAGCTCCAGCGCGAGCTCCTTGCCGCCGGACTTCACGATGCGCCCGTTCACGAGCACGTGCACGTAGTCCGGCACGATGTAGTTGAGCAGCCGCTGATAGTGCGTGACGACGATCGTCGCGTTGTCGGGGCGCTTGAGCGCGTTCACGCCGTTGGCCACGATCTTGAGCGCGTCGATGTCGAGCCCCGAATCGGTTTCATCGAGGATCGCGAGCTTGGGCTCGAGCACCGCCATCTGCAGGATCTCGTTCCGCTTCTTCTCGCCGCCGGAGAACCCCGCGTTCACCGAGCGGTTGAGCATCTCCTCGCTCATGTCCACGAGCTTGAGCCGCTCGTCCATGATCCCGAGGAACTCGATCGGATCGACCTCCTCCAATCCGTTCGCCTTGCGCACCTCGTTGTACGCCGAGCGCAGGAAGTACGCGTTCGACACGCCGGGGATCTCCACCGGATACTGGAAGGCGAGAAAGACGCCCGCCTGCGCGCGCTCCTCGGGTTCCATGTCGAGCAGATCCTTGCCGTCGTACATCACCGTGCCGCCCGTCACTTCGTACGACGGATGCCCGGCGAGCACCTGCGCGAGCGTACTCTTCCCCGAGCCGTTCGGCCCCATGATCGCGTGGACCTCCCCGGCGTTCACCGTGAGATCGATCCCCTTCAGAATGTCCTTGCCATCCACGGAGGCGTGGAGGTTCTTGATATCGAGCACGATTCGTAGTCCCTGTATGAGTGAGTCAGCGGGTCAGTGGATCAGTGAGTCAGTGGAAGCCTGTGATGGGCCTGTCATCCCGAGCGTCAGCGAGGGATCTCGGGCCGAGAGCGAGATCCCTCGCTACGCTCGGGATGACAACGGCTCGGGATGACAGCTCTGCACGCCGTTCCTGACTCACTGACCCACTGACTCACTGACTCACTGTCTCATCCAACACTTCCTTCGAGCGTAATCCCGAGCAGCTGCTGCGCTTCCAGCGCGAACTCCATCGGCAGGTTCTGGAAGACTTCCTTGCAGAACCCCGAGACGATCATCGACACCGCTTGCTCGGCGCTCAGGCCGCGCTGCTTCAGGTAGAAGATCTGGTCCTCGCCGATCTTCGACGTCGATGCCTCGTGCTCGGTGATGGCCGAGTTGTTCTGCACCTCGATGTACGGGAAGGTGTGCGCGCCGCACTGGTTGCCGATGAGCATCGAGTCGCACTGCGTGTAGTTGCGCGCGCCCGTCGCCTTCGGCAGCACCTTCACCTGGCCGCGGTAGCTGTTGTTCCCGTGCCCCGCGGAGATCCCCTTGGAGACGATGGTGCTCTTCGTGTTCTTCCCCATGTGGATCATCTTCGTCCCGGTGTCCGCCTGCTGGTGGTTGTTCACCACGGCCACCGAGTACCACTCGCCCACCGAGTTGTCGCCCTGCAGGATCACGCTCGGGTACTTCCAGGTGATGGCCGAGCCCGTCTCCACCTGCGTCCACGAGATCTTGGAGTTGGCGCCCGCGCACTTCCCGCGCTTGGTGACGAAGTTGTAGATGCCGCCCTTGCCGTTCTCGTCGCCCGCGAACCAGTTCTGCACCGTCGAGTACTTGATCGTCGCGCTCTCGAGGGCGACGAGCTCCACCACGGCGGCGTGCAGCTGGTTGGTCGACCGCTTGGGCGCCGTGCACCCCTCGAGGTAGCTCACGTACGCGCCCTCATCGGCGATGATGAGCGTGCGCTCGAACTGCCCCGTCCCCTCGCTGTTGATGCGGAAGTAGGTGGAGAGCTCGATCGGGCACTTCACGCCCTTGGGCACGTAGCAGAACGAGCCGTCGCTGAAGACGGCGGCGTTGAGCGCGGCGAAGAAGTTGTCGCTGTGCGGCACGACGGAGCCGAGATACTTGCGCACCAGCTCCGGATGCTCGCGCACCGCCTCGGAGAAGGAGCAGAAGATGATCCCGTGCTGCGCGAGCTCCTTCTGCATCGTCGTCCCCACCGACACGCTGTCGAACACCGCGTCCACGGCCACGCCCGCCAGCACCTTCTGCTCCGTGAGCGAGATGCCGAGCTTCTTGTATGTCTCGAGCAGCTTCGGGTCGACTTCGTCCAGGCTCTTCAGCTTCTGCTTGGTCTTGGGCGCCGAGTAGTAGCTGATGCCCTGATAGTCGATGGGCTCGTACGTGATGTTCGCCCAGTGATGCGGCTCCTGCATGGTGCTCCACCGGCGGAACGCCTTGAGCCGCCACTCGAGCAGCCACTCGGGCTCTTCCTTCTTGGCGGAGATGAGGCGGATGACGTCCTCGTTCAGTCCGCGCTCGAGGGTGTCCGCCTCGATATCGGTCACGAACCCGTACTGGTACTCGCGATTGACCAGGGTTTCGATTGAAGCGCTCATGCGTTCTCCGTCTTCACTTGAGTGTGATGCCGACGCCGGGCATCGGTGTTCGTCGTCCCGCTCGCGCGCGGAGAGGCGGGCGGCGGTGATGCGTGCGCCGCGGGCGACGTTGCCGCGCCGTGCACCGTGTACTCGCAGGCGTTGCATCCGTCGAGAATGTGCGACTGCCGCTCGACCGACGCACCGAGTGTATCGGCGAGAAATCTCGCCTCGGCGTCGCACACTTCGGGGAAGCGCTCCGCCACCGCGCGGATCGCGCAGTTGTGCTGGCGGATGGTCGCCTGCGTGGGCGACGAAGCTTCCGCTTCCGCCATGTACCCTTCCGTCGTGAGCAGCTCGGCCAGTCGCCGCGCACGCTCGGCCAGCGGGAGCTTGGCCAGCTCGGGCGCCGCATCGTGCGCGCGCGCGACCCAGTGTCGCTCGAACATCTCGGTCACGCCCTCGACACCGTTCACCTCGCGTACCACTTCCATGGCATCGAGAAGCGCGGGCTCGTAGGCGCGCGGGAAGAGCGCTTCGCCCGCCTCGCTCAGCGTGAACGCGTAGGTCGGCCCGCCGACGCCGCGCACCTCGCGGTCGTGCCGCACGAGCCCGTCCGCTTCCAGCTCCTTGAGGTGCCGGCGGAGGGCATTCGGCGTGACCTCGAACCGCTGTGCAAGCTCTTTCGCGGTAAGGGGTTGCCACTTCTTGAGGGCTACGAGAATCTCGGCGCGGAGCCCTCGGAACCCGGCCACCGATGCGGATGCCAGCTGCATAACGAAGTAATTTAGTCCCCTTTCAGGAGACCGTCAACGAAAGTGTGTACGAATTCGCTGCTGCGCTCAGTGCCCGAAATCGACGGCCACCGTGTTCCCGCCGCTCACGATCACGCCCACGCGCTCGTCCGGCGCCGGCCGGTAGCGACCTGACATCAGCGCCGCGAACGCCGTCGCACCCCCGGGCTCGGCGACCACGCGCACGAGCTTCCACAGCGTGTGCTGCGCGCTCCGGATCGCA
>DASVCF010000179.1:0-4636 GCA_036381735.1 Gemmatimonadaceae bacterium
GCGGCTCGGCGGCGAGGTCCTGCCCACCGGCCGGTTGCGACTCTCGGGGGGGCTCGGGTACTGGCGGCGCGGAGGGCAGCGTCTCGACGATCGCCCCTCGCAGGACCGCAAGGGGCACGCGGGCGAGCCGTTCCCATCGGGAACGACGACGCGTCCACTCGCGCAGCACGCGTGGATGGGCGATCTCGCCGTCGAGTGGCTGGATGGGGTGGCGCCAGTCACGGTGCGCACCGAGATGCTGCGCGTCGATCACATGAACAATCAGGACGTGCCGGTCGAGCATCTGGCGCGCGTGCAGGTGTTGGCGACGTGGCGGTTCCGCTACCCGTAGCCCCGCTGTCGATCGGCCTCTTTATTGCTTGGGGCTGACGGGCGGAATAACTTCACAGATTCCGCGCCGCGGCCCACGCCGCTGTGCGCGGTGCATTCGTCCACTTCATCATCATCGCGATACCCGTGCGCATCACTGTCATTGGAACCGGATACGTCGGTCTCGTCGTTGGCGCATGTCTGGCCGAGACCGGGAACGACGTCGTCTGCGCCGACATCGATGAGCGGAAGATCTCCGGCCTGACGCAGAACGTGCTGCCGATCTACGAGCCGGGGCTCGATGACCTGGTCGAGCGCAATCAGGCGCAGCAGCGATTGTCCTTTACGACGGATGTCCCGGCCGCGGTGGGCGCGGCCGAGGTCGTGTTCATCGCGGTCGGCACGCCGCCGGACGAAGATGGCTCGGCCGATCTGCGCCACGTGCTCGCCGTCGCCGATACGATCGGCAAGCACATGCAGCGCGAGCTGGTCGTCGTCACGAAGTCCACGGTGCCGGTGGGGACGGCAAAGAAGGTGGCGGAGGCGGTGGGACGGAATGCGCGCTTTCCCTTCCACATGTGCAGCAACCCGGAGTTCCTGAAGGAAGGTGCTGCGGTCGACGATTTCATGAAGCCGGATCGCGTGGTGCTCGGCGTGGAGAGCGATCACGCGCGGTCGGTGATGGCGGAGCTGTACGCGCCGTTCGTGCGCACGGGGAAGCCGATCATCTTCATGGACATCGCCTCCGCCGAGATGACGAAATACACGGCGAACGCGATGCTCGCCACGCGCATCTCGTTCATGAACGAGATCGCGAATCTGTGCGAGCAGGCGGGCGCGAACGTGGACAACGTCCGCAAGGGGATCGGCACCGATGCGCGCATCGGGGCATCGTTCCTCTTCCCGGGACCGGGCTACGGCGGCTCCTGCTTCCCGAAGGATGTGAAGGCGCTCGTGCGCACGGGGCACGAGCTCGGCTCGCCGCTCTGCGTGCTGCAGGCCGTGGAGGATGCGAACGAGCGTCAGAAGCGCCGGCTCTTTCAGAAGCTGCAGCACGTGCTCGGCGACGCCGTGCGCGGGGCGCACGTTGCGCTGTGGGGGCTCGCGTTCAAGCCGCAGACGGATGACATGCGCGAGTCGCCGGCGCTCACGCTCATCGAGGATCTGCTCGGCGTCGGCGCGACCGTCGTGGCGCACGATCCCGTCGCCATGACCGAAGCGCGCCGGCGGCTCGGCGAGAAGATCCAGTACGCGCCAACGAACTACGATGCGCTGCCGGGCGCGGATGCGCTGGTCGTCGTCACGGACTGGAACGAGTATCGCCACCCGGACTTCAACCGCATCAAGCGCTCGCTCCGCCGTCCCGTCGTGATCGATGGGCGCAACCTGTACGATCCGGCGAAGATGTCGCAGATGGGATTCACCTATCTCTCGATCGGCCGAGGCGCTGCGTGAGGGTCCTGATCACCGGGGCGGCAGGTTTCCTCGGCTCGCATCTGTGCGATCGGTTCCTGGCCGACGGTCATCGCGTCGTCGGGTTGGACAACTTCATCACCGGACACCCCGACAACATCGCGCACCTCGCGGGGAACGAGCGCTTCGAGTTCATCCGGCACAACATCTCGACGTACACGTACGTCCCGGGCGAGCTGCACGGCGTGCTACACTTCGCCTCGCCGGCGAGCCCGGTGGACTACCTCGAGTTTCCGATCCCGACGCTGAAGGTGGGCGCACTCGGCACGCACAACGCGCTCGGACTCGCGAAGCACAAGGGCGCGCGGTTCTTTCTCGCATCGACCTCCGAGGTGTACGGGGATCCGCTGGTGCATCCGCAGCCGGAGTCGTACTGGGGGAACGTGAACCCGGTGGGACCGCGCGGCGTGTACGACGAGGCCAAGCGGTTCGCCGAGGCGCTGACGATGGCGTATCACCGGTATCACGGCCTCGATACGCGGATCGTGCGCATCTTCAACACGTATGGGCCGCGTATGCGTCCGCGCGATGGGCGCGTCGTGTCGAACTTCATCGTGCAGGCGCTGAACAACGAGCCGCTCACGATCTACGGCGATGGCTCGCAGACACGGAGCTTCTGCTACGTGTCCGACGAGATCGAGGGGATCTACCGGCTGTTCATGCACGGCGATGCGGAGCCGACCAACATCGGCAACCCGCAGGAGTATACCGTGCGCCAGCTCGCCGATCTCGTGGTGGAGCTCACCGGCACCCAGGCGCCGATCGTCCACTGCGGTCTGCCGACGGATGATCCGAAGGTGCGGAAGCCGGACATCACGCGGGCGCGCACGCTGCTCGGGTGGGAGCCGACGATCTCGCTGCGCGACGGGGTGCAGGCGACGATCGAATACTTCCGGTCGCTGATGGGCACCGAGCGGATGGCCGCGAATGTCTGAGCGGGTGCTCGTCACGGGAGCCGCGGGCTTCATCGGCTCCCACACGGTCGAGGCGTTGCTCGCGCGCGAGTGCCGGGTGGTCGGGGTCGACAACTTCGACGACTTCTACGATCCGGCGATCAAGCGCGCGAACGTCGCGGCCGCCGAGCAGCATCCGCACTTCACCCTGGCGAGGGCAGACGTGCGCGACGGTGCCGGGCTGCGACGCATCATCGACGAGGCCGCGCCGGACGTGATCGTGCATCTCGCCGCGCGGGCCGGGGTGCGGCCGTCCATCGAGGCGCCGGCACTCTACGCGGACGTGAACGTGGTGGGCACGACGACGGTGCTCGAGGCGGCGCGCGCGAGCGGGGTGAACCGGCTGGTCATTGCTTCCAGCTCGTCGGTGTACGGCAACAGCGCGCCCGTGCCGTTCCGCGAGGACGAGCCGGCGCTGCAGCCTGTGAGCCCGTACGCGGCGACCAAGCGAGCCGCCGAGCTCGTGTGCGAGACGTACGCCTCGCTGTACCCGGAGATGCGGATCATCTCGCTCCGCTTCTTCACGGTGTACGGTCCGCGGCAGCGTCCCGATCTCGCCATTCACAAGTTCACACGTTTGATCAGCGCCGGGGAGCCGATTCCGTTCTTCGGGGACGGGAGCTACTCGCGCGATTATACTTATACGAGCGATATTCTCCAGGGCGTCCTCGGCGCCATCGATCGCACGCGCACGACGGCACTGCATCACGAGATCTACAACCTTGGCGAGTCCGCGACGACGACGTTGAGCGAGCTGGTGGCGCTCATTGAGGCCGCGGTGGGCCGGCGAGCGCAGCTCCATCGGTTGCCTGCGCAACCCGGTGACGTGCGCCGGACGTGCGCCGACATCTCCCGCGCGCGAGCCGCCCTCGGCTACGCGCCCACCGTTCCCATCCGCGAGGGGATCCCCCTGTTCGTGGAGTGGTTCCGCCACACGACCTCCCGACCGCGCGTCGCCGCCGGCCGATGAACCGACCTTCCCCTCTCGGGTAGAACAACCCGTCATGCCAGTAAAGCACACGTTCCGCCTCCTCTGCGCGGTCGGGCTGGCGGCGATCGCCGCATCATGCCATCCGCCGTTCCAACCGCTCAAGTTCCCGACCAACCAGGCGCTCTACGAGGCGTCGGTGAAGAAGCTCCAGGGGCACCATTGGGATGATGCGGTCGCCGGCTTCGAGCAGCTCAGCACGGCGCTCCCCGCGCGCGATCCGCTCATGCCCATCGTGCTCTTCAATCTCGGGAGGGCGTACGAGGGGAAGGGTGAAGATCTGCTCGCCGCGCAGAGCTATTCGCGCGTGCCGGAGAGCTTCCCGACCGATACGCTCGCCGACGACGCGATGCTGGACGCCGGGCGCGCTTACACGCGCATGTGGCGCAAGCCAACGCTCGACGACACGTACGGGCAGACCGCGATGAGCACCTTCCAGACCTTCCTCGCGCTCTTCCCCACGTCGCCGCTCCGCGACGAGGCGCAGAAGGAGATCGACCATCTGAACGAGTGGTTCGCCACCAAGGACTACGACACGGGGCTGCTCTACTTCAAGCGCCATGCGTTCGACTCGTCGATCATCTATCTGCAGGACGTCATCAAGACGTACCCGCAGACGGACGGCGCCCGGAAATCGATGCTGCTGCTGGCGCAGGCCTACCGGAAGATCAATTACAGGGAAGAGCTGGCGGAGACGTGCGACACGTTGCGGCAGCGCTATCCCAAGGACGGCGACGTGCAGGACGTCTGCAAGGGAGTGCCGAAGCCGGCCACCGCGGCCGTTCCCTGAGCCACGTGCGCATCGGGATCTTCGGTGGCACCTTCGATCCGCCGCACGTCGGCCACCTGCTGGCGGCGAGCGATGCGTACGAGGCGCTGTCGCTCGGCCAGCTGCTGTTCGTTCCAGCGGGCG
>DASVCF010000180.1:0-12974 GCA_036381735.1 Gemmatimonadaceae bacterium
TTCTCCGTGCCCTCCGTGTCTCTGTGGTGCATGGCCGTTCGAATGCACGGCCGAGATCCCTCGCTCCGCTCGGGATGACAAGCGTGCGCTCGGGATGACACCCCTGTTTCATCCCTCCTCCCTCCTCCCTCCTCCCGCCTCTCTCGTCCTTCCCCTCCCGCACGCCAGGTCCGCTTTCTGCACCAGATGCCGGGGATGTCCGCAGCTCCGATCTCGCGCTCGGCGATCCCGGCCTTCGTCAATCCCGCTGCGGGAAGTGCGGCCGGGGTGGCGTCCGCGCTCGAGCAAGTCGGCGGCTTTGAGGTGCAGGAAATCGCGCCCGCGCAGCTGCACGACGCAATACGGGGCGCGATCGCTGCGGGTGCCGCGCGCGTGCTCGTGGCCGGCGGCGACGGAACGATCTGCTCTGCCGCGTCCGCGCTCGTCGGAACGGGAGTGGAGCTCGCCGTCATTCCGGCCGGCACGCTCAACCATTTCGCCCGGTTCCTGGGAATCCCGAGCGCCCCGAACGCCGCGGCCGAGGTCGCGCTGCGTGGTACGGTGCGCTCCGTCGATGTCGGGTGGGTGAACAACCATCTGATTCTCAACACCAGCTCGGTCGGCGCGTACGTCACGTTCGTCCGCACACGCGAACGGCTGGAGAAGCATCTCCCCTACATCATCGCGAGCCTCATCGCGTTCGCGCGCATCCTCATCCACCTGCACACCTTTCGTGTGCTCGTCGAGATCGAGGGACGCTCGCATGTGTACCGGACGCCGCTCGTGTTCGTGGGCGTGGGAGAGCGCGAGCTGGGTGTACCCATGCTCGGCGCCCGCATTCCTGGTGGACGCCGCGGTCTGCACCTCCTCGTCGTGCGCGGCAAGCGCCGGGCGCAGCTCCTTCTGCGCGGCGCCGCCGTCGCGACTCGCGGGCTCTCCACCGTTCCACGCCACTCGCAGACCGGCCTCGACAGCTTCGTCGTCGACCATTGCCGGATCGAGATGCGCCGCCCCCGCGGCAACGTCGGCGTCGACGGCGAGATCGTGCCGATGATCGCGCCGCTGGACTATCGCATCCAACGGGACGCCTTGAGAGTCGTCGCACCGGAACAGCCGGGGTGACCATTGTCGTCAGTCGTCGGAGATCGATCAATCGGCTCTGACCCCATTGATCCCGATGACTGACAGCCGACGCCCGACGTGCTATCTTCCCCCCGTGGTCGCGCGTATCCTTCCGCTCTTCCCGCTCCCAGTCGTTCTCTTCCCGGGCGTGCAGATTCCGCTGCACATCTTCGAGCCCCGCTACCGTTCGATGCTCGCCGACTGCCTCGCGGGCGATCGCCGCTTCGGGCTCGTCTACTGCCCGCCGGGACTCGCGGAGCGCGCTCTGCCGCCCGGCCAGGTCGGGTGCGTTGCGGAGATCAGCGAGGCGGAGGAGCTCCCCGATGGACGATCGAACATCATGGTGACGGGTGGCGAGCGCTTCTCACTCATCGGCTTCGTCGACTCCACGCACCCCTACCACGTCGGCGAGGTCGCGGACTATCACGACTTCCCCGAGCCGGCGGAGCCGCTGACACAGCTCGCGACGCGCGTTCGCGATCAGTTCGATCGGATCGCGCGCGCCATCACGACGATCTCGAACGAGAGCGCGCCGGCGCCCGACCTTCCGGATGAGCCAACGCTGCTCGCGTTCCGCGTCGCCTCGCTGATCGACATCGGGGCGCCCGCCAAGCAGCAGCTCCTCGCCTCCCGCTCGGCGTCGCAGCGCCTGCGCGACATCGCCGCCGTGCTCGATGCGGCCCTCGGGTCGCTCGAGCGCGGCGCGCAAACGCACGTGCAGGCGCGCAGCAACGGCCGTGGACACGGAACTTCGGAATCGACCTCGTGAGCGCCTCCCCCCGCACGACCACCGATCCGCTCGTCGCGACGCTCACGGCCATCGTCGGCCCGCGCGGTGTGCTCTCGCGTCCGAGCGAGCTGATGGTGTACGCAGCGGATGGACTACCGACATACCGCAAGCGTCCCGCGCTCGCCGTGTTCCCGAGCACGCGCGATGAGCTGATCGCCGTCGTGCGCGCGCTCGCGAAGGCGAAGCGTCCCTTCCTGCCGCGCGGCGCGGGGACGGGACTTTCCGGCGGCGCACTCGCCGATGGCGACACCGTGATCGTCGGGCTCAATCGATTGAGCCGCGTGCTCTCCGTGGACCCGGAGAACCGGCTCGCCGTCGTCGAGCCGGGCGCGGTGAACGTGACGCTCACGCGCGCGGCGAGCGCGTACGGGCTGCACTACGCGCCCGACCCGTCGAGCCAGTCGGCGTGCACGATCGGCGGCAACATCGCCGAGAACTCGGGTGGACCGCACTGCCTCAAGTACGGCGTGACGCTCAACCACGTCGTGGCGCTCACCGTCATTCTCCCCGATGGTGAGCTCGTCACGCTCGGCAACGCGCACGGCGAAGACGACGGCTACGATCTGCTCGGTGCGTTCATCGGCTCGGAAGGGTGCTTCGGCGTCGCGGTGGATGTCACGGTGCGACTCACGCGCGATCCCGAAGCGGTGCGCACGATGCTCGCCGACTTCACCTCGATCGAAGCGGGCGCGCGGGCGACGTCGGCCATCATCGCCGCGGGGATCGTCCCCGCCGCGCTCGAGATGATGGATGGGCCGACGATCCGCGCGGTCGAGGCGTCCATCTACGCGGCGGGGTATCCCGCCGACGCCGACGCGGTGCTGCTCATCGAGCTCGATGGACTCGCCGCGGGGATCGATGCCGACGTCCGCCGAGTGGAGCAACTGTGCTACGAAGCGGGCGCACGCTCGGTGCGCACGGCGCGCGACGAGAGCGAGCGCGCACGGCTCTGGCAGGGACGCAAGAAAGCGTTCGGCGCGATGGGGCGCATCGCGCCCGACCTCGTCGTGCAGGATGCGGTCATCCCGCGCACGCGGCTCCCGGATGTACTGGCCACCATCCGCGCGATCGCCGATCGTTGGAATATCCAGGTGTGCAACGTCTTCCACGCGGGCGACGGCAACCTGCATCCCAACATCGGCTTCGATTCCCGAGACCCAGATGTCACCGACCGCGTGCATCACGCCATGCGCGAGATCATGCGCGCGTGCATCGACGCCGGCGGCTCGGTGACGGGCGAGCACGGCGTGGGACTGGACAAGCTCGAGTACATGCCGCTCTCGTTCACCGAGGATTCGCTCGCGGCCATGTGCCAGCTCCGCGATGTCTTCGATCCCGAGCGCCGCGCGAATCCGGGGAAGGTGGTGCCGCTGCACTCGTGCCGGGAATGGACGCTCGCGCCTGCCACGCGGCGCGCGCTCACGTCGACCGAGTCATCGCTCGACACGGCGGAATCGTGACGACCACATCGAACGTATCCGCCGCGACCGGATCCGCGCCGACCACCACCGCCGAAGTCCGCGAGGCGGTGCTCGATGCGTCGGCGCGCGCGACGCCTGTGCGCATTCTTGCGCGCGGCACGTGGCTCGACGCCGGCCGCCCGGTGCACGCGGCGCATCGGCTCTCGGTGTCGGCGCTCGATGGCATCACGGAGTACAATCCGGGCGATCTCACGCTGACCGCACGCGCGGGCACCTCGCTCGCCGAGATCGCGCGCGTAACGGGCGCCGAGCGGCAGTGGCTCGCGCTCGATCCGCACGGCGCGCCCTCCGGCTCGCTCGGCGCCACCATCGCGTGCGCGGCAGCTGGTCCGCTCGCGCACGCGTTCGGCACGCCGCGCGACAACGTGCTCGGGCTCGAAGCGGTCACCGGCACGGGCGCCATCGTGCGCGCGGGCGGGCGCGTGGTGAAGAACGTCGCGGGGTTCGATCTCACGCGGCTCTTCACCGGCTCGTGGGGGACGCTCGGCGTCATCACCGAAGTGACGGTGCGGCTCCGCGCGCTCCCGGAGGTCGATGAGAGCTATGCGATGCCGGTCGCGGACGACGGTACGTCGCTCGGTGCGCTCGCCGCGCGCCTGCGGACGGCGCTCATTGCGCCGCTCGCGCTCGAGCTCGTGAACGGCGCGCTTGCCGGGCGGCTGGGGCTGTCGCGGCGCGCGCATCTCCTCGTGCGCCTGGGTGGCAACGAGGACGACGTGCGCGCACAACGCACCGTCCTCTCGGAGCTGGGCGAGCTCACCACGGTGCCCGCCGATGCCTGGCGCGCCCTGCGCACGGCCGAGCCCCCGTCGGCAGCCGTCGTGCGCTTCTCGATGCTGCCATCGCGCTTCGCGGAGTGCTGGTCGTTCGCGCACGGTGCGACCGCGAGCGTCGATGACGTGCTCATCCACGCCTCGCTCGGCCGCGGCGTGGTGCGGTGCATCATCCCGTACGAGAGCGCGGCCGATCTCGACATCTTCCTTGGCGTGGCGCGCTCGTTCGAGGGGACTCGCATCTTCGAGCGGCTCCCCGCCGTCGGCTGGACCGACGATGTGTCGCCGAGCCGGGTGGCCGATCGTCTGTCCCGCGACATCAAACATCGCTTCGATCCGATGAACGTGCTCAATCCAGGGATTCTCGGAGACCGCACATGAGCGAGACCATCGAGCGCCCGGCGTGCGCGCTCCCGGACACACCGCTCGCGGATGCGGTTCCGGGGATCATGACGTGCGTCCACTGCGGCTTCTGTCTGCAAGCGTGCCCCACGTACCGCGTGCTCGGCGACGAGAACGACAGCCCGCGCGGCCGCATCCTGCTCATGCGCTCGCTGGTCGAAGGCGACCTCGCGCTCGACGATCCCACCGTCGACACGCACATTGGCCGCTGTCTCGGCTGCCGCGCGTGCGAGACGGCGTGTCCATCGGGGGTGCCGTACGGCGAGCTGCTCGAGGCGACGCGCGCGACACTCGACATGGTGCGCCCCGCGCCGTTCGTGGCGCGCGCCATCCTGTGGCTCTTCGCCCAGCCGGCGCTGTTGCGCGTGGCGCTGCTGTTCGCCCGCGTGTTCCGTGCAACGCGGCTCCCCGCGCTGGTCGCGCGCGTCGGTGGCCGCATCGGCTTCGCGAATGCGATGCTCGCCTCCACCACGCGCAGCATTCGCCGCGCGAAGCGCTACACGCCGCACGGCACGGGACAGCGCGGGCGCGTGGCGATCCTCCGCGGGTGCGTGATGGAGGGGCTCTTCGCCGAGACCAATCGGGCCACCGAGCGCACGCTCGCGGTGAACGACTACGCGGTGACGCGCGCGCCGGGACAGCGGTGCTGCGGCGCGTTGCACGCGCACGCGGGCGATCTCGAGGGCGCCCGCGCACTGGCGCGCACGAACATCGCCGCCTTCGAGCGCGCGGACATCGACTACATCGCGGTGAACGCCTCGGGGTGCGGCGCGGCGATGAAGGAATACGGGCACCTGCTGCGCGACGATCCCGCGTGGGCCGCGCGCGCCGCCGAATTCTCCTCCAAGGTGCGCGACGTGAGCGAGCTGCTCGCGGCTGCGGGTCCAGCGCCTGGCGGCGCGCTCCCGCTCACCGTGACCTACGACGCGCCGTGTCATCTCGTACATGCACAGCGCATCGCGCGTCCACCGCTCGCGGTGCTACGGAGCATCCCCGAGCTCACGCTCATCCCGCTGACGGATGCGGAGCAGTGCTGCGGGAGCGCCGGGATCTACAACCTGCTGGAGCCCAAGCTCTCGCGCGATGTGCTCGAGCCCAAGCTCGCGCACATCGCGGAGACCGGCGCGTCGCTCGTGGCCACGGGCAATCCCGGATGCCTCATGCACATCGGCGCGGGGCTCGTCCTGTCGCGCTCGCGGACGCGCACCGTGCATCCGGTGGATCTGCTCGACGCCTCGTACGCGGCGCGAACCCCGTAGCGCATCGCTTGGGCGGCGGTTTAGCTTGCGATCATGCTCGATGCTCTGCCTCAGCGACTCCGATGACTGCAAGCTCGATCATGACAGGGAAGGCCCCCGCTGTCGACGTCGTCGCCGGACACCCGGTGGTCCTCCACTATGGCGACGTATCGGCTGAGTACGCGGCGCTGCGGTCCCGCGCCATGCTCGTCGATCGCAGCGCACGCGGCCGGTTCGTCGTGAGCGGTCCGCGAGCCGCCGAGCTGATTGGCGGCCTCGTGACGAACGATGTGCAGGCGCTCACCCCTGGACACGGCCAGTACGCCGCAGCGCTCACCCCCAAGGGAAAGATCGTCGCCGACGTGCGCATCTTCGCGCGCGACGGCTCGCTCCTCATCGACGTACCGCCGCGCGCACTCGAGGGGTGGAACGCGACGATCAAGAAGTACATCAACCCGCGCCTCGCGCCGTACGAAGACATCTCGTCGACGATGCGGCAGCTCGGCGTCTACGGCGTCGCCGCACGCGGCATCGTGGCCAAGGCGCTGGGCGTGACGCCGGATGGGCTCGCGGCGCTTCCACCGTACGGCCACATCCGCGCGAACGACGACACGAACGCGGTGATTGCGCGCGTCCCCGACCTCGCGCTGGAGGGGTACGAGCTGTTCGTGCCCTCGGAGGCGTTCGACGGCGTGTGGCAGCGCCTGATGCGCGGTGGCGCGACGCCCACGGGACTCACCGCATGGGAGATCGCGCGCATCGAGGCCGGCCGTCCCGAATGGGGGCTCGACATGGACGACACGACGATCCCCCAGGAAGCGAACTTCGATGAGTTGGGCGCGATCTCGTACACGAAGGGATGCTACGTTGGGCAGGAGGTGGTGGCCCGCGTGCACTTCCGCGGTCACGTGAACAAGCATCTGCGCGGTCTGCTGTGCGGCGAGACCGAGCCCCCGCCGACGGGCGCGACGCTGCTCAACGATGCGGGGAAGTCCGTGGGCGACGTGCGGAGCACCGCAATCTCGCCGCGCCTCGGCGCGATCGCGCTCGCGATCGTGCGCCGCGAAGTCGAGCCCGGCGCAACGCTCGCCGTCCACTGGGAAGGCGGCGAAGCGCAAGCCGACGTCTCGGCGTTGCCGTTTCCGCTATGAAGGCGCGGGAGGCGGGAAGCGGGAGGCGGGAGGCGGAACTGCCCGCGATGCGGGAGGCGGGATGCGGGACGCGACCGGCTCGTGGAGCGGAAGCCCTCTCCCCCGAGGTCGTTCCGCCTCCCGCATCCCGCATCGCGCATCCCGAAAGGATCGCCCTCAAGGAGTGGGCGGTGCTCGTCGATGCCATGGCGCGCGGCGAGATCATGGCGCTCATTCGCAAGGGTGGGATTCGCGAGCAGCGTGCGGGGTTCTCGGTGCGTCATCCCCGCTTCCTCCTCTACCCTACGTACTTTCACGAGCGGGAGAGCGAGCTCGCGCCGCGGTTCCTTCCGCAACTCGGCGCATCACATGCCAACCGGCCGCCCGAGGGAATGATCCGCATCCAGTATGTGGCGGACGCGGTAGCCGTGTGGCGCGTGACGGAGTTGGATCGACTACGTGCCATCGAGATGGAGCACGGACTCGCGTGGTCCGCGGTCGAGTCGCGGTTCATGTACCGCAACACGCCGGGTGTGCACGTGGTCGCGGTGCACGTCGCGCGACTGGCACGCGACATCGAGATCCCGGAGGCGCGGCGCTACGGCGGGTGCGTCTCGTGGGTGGCGCTGGATGGCGAGATCGACGTGAGCGACACGATGGCCGTCGTCCCACCCGAGTTGTTCGAGCAGCGACTCGCGTACCTTTGCGCGGTGCTGGGCGAGCCGTTGGCGTCCTGAGACCGAGCGAGCAGATCGGAGGGTCCAATGGGCGAGGCCGGGTCGCGCCATATCACTGGCGCTCCCGGCCTCTCCATTGTGCTCCGCGATTCGCCCCAATTAGTGCTGGCTCGAGCCTGTATCGCGCTTGGCGCCTGTCTGCGAGGTGTCGTGGCGCATCGATGTATCGCTTCGCATCGACGTGTCCGTCCTGCTCATCCCCGTATCCATCCGCGTCGCGCCGGTTGTATCGGGGCTGGGCGTGACCGCACCTGCCGCGGTTTCTGAAGTACCCGCGTTGCTCCTGGTCCCCTTGTTACATGCGGCGACCAGCAACACGGCAGCCACGAGCGTCATGTACCTCATGTTCCGGTCCTCCTCGGAATGGTTATGGGCCGAGGGTCCGGCCCTTGGCGCGTCCGTCGCAAGGTTCGGACCGGGGCGGAGGCGTAGGGCGATCCGTCTGTGAGACAAAAGCAGCGGGGCGTGACTCACGTCACGCCCCGCATACCGCATATCATCAAACCGATCGCCGCGGTCCCCATCTCGCGAACCGCGGCTCCGGGTTACTTCTTCGTCGTGTCCTTCTTTGCGGCCGTATCCGCCTTGGCTGCGGCGGAGTCGTGCGACATCGCCATCCCGGTGTCCGAGGTGGCGGGCGCCGGCGCCATCGCGGGGGCGTTGGCTGAATCAGAGACAGTGTTCGCTTCCTTCGCCTTGCACGCTGCCAGCGTCAGCGCGACAGCGATGATGGCAAGACCCTTCATGACGTTCTCCTTGTGGGGGGCGGTGATCACTGCGACCTTCAGTTCCGTGCACGTGTCGGGCAGTGCAAGGGCCAAGCGGCAGGTATTCTATGGGTGGCCGTCTGTGTGTCAAGGGATGCACCGCGTGCGCTCGCGGCGATGCGGCCGCGTCCGTATCTTGCAGCGAGTACTTTTCGGCACTCCTCGCGGCGAATCGTGACCATGACGCTCCCTCCGCTTCCACAGTCCGGTGTCGTCCGCGGCGCGTGCCCGCACGACTGCCCCGACACCTGCGCGATGCTCGTCACCGTCGAGCACGGCCGCGCGGTGCGCGTCGCGGGTGATCCCGAGCATCCCGTCACGCAAGGCTTCCTGTGCGCGAAGGTCAACCGCTACGTGGAACGCACCTACCACAGCGAGCGGCTGACGCGTCCGCTCCGGCGCGTGGGCGCGAAGGGCGCCGGTCGCTTCGAGCCCATCTCCTGGGACGACGCCCTCGACGAGATCGCCGAGCGCCTCTCGGCGATTGCCGCATCGAGCGATGGTCCGCAGAGCATCCTCCCCTATTCGTACGCGGGCACGATGGGGATGGTGCAGGGCTCGTCGATGGATCGCCGCTTCTTCCACCTCCTCGGCGCCTCGAAGCTCGACCGCACCATCTGCTCCACGGCGGGTGCGATGGGGATGCGCATGACGGTGGGTGCGAGCATCGGCGCGGACAGCGAGGGAATTCCCGAGAGCGATCTCGTGCTCCTCTGGGGGACGAACACGCTCACGTCGAACCCGCACCTCTGGCCGTTCGTGCTGCAGGCCCGCGAGCGCGGCGCGCGCGTGATCGCCATCGATCCGCTCCAGACGCGTACCGCGCAGCAGTGCGACGAGTGGGTCGGCATCCGCCCTGGCACCGACGCGGCGCTCGCGCTCGGGATGATGCACGTGCTCTTCGCCGAGCGGCTGGAGGACGCCGACTACATCGCGCGCTACACGCTCGGCGCCGACGCGCTGCGCGAACGCGCGCGCGAGTACGATCCCGAGCGCGTGGCGGGGATCACGGGGATCGCCGCGGATCGCATCGTCGAGCTGGCGCGGCGCTACGGGCAGGCGCGCGCGGCGTTCATTCGCGTGAACTACGGCTTGCAGCGACACGGCGGCGGCGGGATGGCGGTGCGCACCATCGCCTGTCTTCCCGCCATCGTGGGTCACTGGCGGCGCGCGGGCGGCGGCGTCCAACTCTCGACGAGCGGGAACTTCCCGTTCAACAAGGCGGCGCTCGAGCGTCCCGATCTCTCGCCGCCCGTGCGCACGATCAACATGATCCGGTTGGGCGACGCGCTCACGCTCCCCGATGCCGGCGTGGGCGGACCGCCGGTACGCGCGCTCGTCGTCTACAACTCGAACCCCGCCGCGGTCGCGCCGGAGCGGCGCACCGTGCTGCGCGGGCTCGCGCGCGAAGATCTCTTCACCGTCGTGCTCGAGCACTTCCAGACCGACACCGCCGACTGGGCCGACATCGTGCTCCCGGCGACGACGCAGCTCGAGCACTGGGACGTGCACCTCGCCTACGGGCATCACTACGTGACACTCAATCGCCCGTCCATCGCGCCCGTCGGCGAGTGCAAGTCGAACAGCGAGATCTTCCGTCTGCTCGCCGCGCGGATGGGGATGGACCATCCGGCGGTGCGCGACGACGATCGCACGCTCATCCGCCAATCGCTCGAGACCGCGGACCCGCGCTTCGCCGGCGTGACGCTCGACGCTCTGCTCGAGCGCGGCTGGATGCGCCTCGCGCTGCCGCGCCCGTATCTGCCGTTCGCCGAGGGCGGCTTCCCCACGCCGAGCGGGAAGTGCGAGTTCTACTCGCAGCGGCTCGCGGACATGGGGTTCGATCCACTCCCGACGTTCACGCCGCCACACGAGTTCCCCGAGAACGTGCCGGCGCTCGCGTCGCGCTACCCGCTCGCGCTCATCTCGTCACCCGCGCACCAGTTCCTGAACACGACGTTCGTGAACATCGCATCGCTCCAACGCGCCGCACGCGAGCCGGAGCTGATGATCCACCCCCGCGATGCCGAGCCGCGGATGATCACGACGGGCGCGCGCGTGGTCGTCCACAACGATCGCGGTGAATTCCTGGCGACCGCGCGTGTCGATGAGCGCGTCCGCGAGGGCGTGGTGTGGGCGCCGTCCGTCTGGTGGGGAAAGTTCGCCGCGGATGGCAAGAACGCGAACGAGACGACCTCGCAGCGCGAGACCGACATGGGGCACGGGCCGGTGTTCTACGACAATCTGGTCGATGTGGCGGCCGCGGATTAGCCGCGGATGACGGCGGGCGAACGGTGCCCTCCGCGATCGATCGATGGCGCGCCGGGCCGCGGCTGGCTGCAGGTTGCGGGGATGAACGACAACAGCAGCCGCGGATCAACGCGGATGAACGCGGATACGGCAACAGCTGATCAGGCGCGTGCGCGCCAGCAGCACGGAAGCGGGGGCGCTCGGTTGTTGCTGCACAGAGACATCACCGAGCAGGTGCTTGGGGTTTTCTTTGACGTGTATAACGAGCTCGGGGGTGGGTTTCTCGAATCGGTGTACGCGGAAGCAATGTCCGTCGCTTTTGGCGAAGCCGGGATTCCCTTCGAGCGAGAGCCATCGATCGCCGTTCAGTTCCGCAACAGGATCATCGGCGCATTCCGGCCAGACTTCATCATCAGCGGCGCCGTTGTTGTCGAGCTCAAAGGAGCGCGGGCAATCGAACAAGCTCATCAGGCCCAAGTGCTCAACTACTTACGAGCCAGCACACTCCAAGTCGGCCTCCTCCTCAACTTCGGCCCCGTTCCGGCGTACAAACGCCTGGCTTTCAGCAACACCAGAAAAATCCGCGTTCATCCGCGTTGATCCGCGGCTCATTTGCAGTTGCGGTATCCGCGTTGATCCGCGGCCGCCGTTGCGGTTGTCGCATCGGTGCCGATCGGCGGCCAGACTTGTCGTCCTGCACCGCTCCCCCTGGCACTCCCCACCCCCCGGAGTGTACGCTGAAGGAGGGCTCCATCCGCGGCAATCCGCGGCCCGAGGCCGGCGAACGGAACTTGCAGCGTTGAGTGGGCTCTTCGCAGTCGCCCTATCCCCGGAGTGAATCTTGTCGGCTTACCCGGAAACTCTCGGCGCGCTCGAGCGCTCTCCCTTCGCCGCACCGCACCTCGCGCGGCGGAGCGTGAAGGACGAAGTGCGCGCGAACCTTCTCGCCCGCCTGCAGCAGGGCGGACCCATCTTCGAGGGCGTGATCGGCTACGACGAGAGCGTCGTGCCGCAGATCGTCAACGCGCTCCTCTCCCGGCACAACTTCATCCTCCTCGGCCTCCGCGGCCAGGCGAAGTCGCGCATCCTGCGCGCCCTCGTCACGCTGCTCGACGATGCGATTCCCATCGTCGCGGGGAGCGAAGTCAACGACAATCCGTTCGCGCCGATCTCCAAGTACGCGCGCACCCTCATCGCCGAGGCGGGCGACGACACGCCCATCGCGTGGCTCGAGCGCGACCAGCGCTACGTCGAGAAGCTGGCGACGCCGGACGTGACGATCGCCGACATCATCGGCGACGTGGACCCGATCAAGGCGGCGCGCGGCGGACACGTGCTCGCCGACGAGCTGACGATCCACTACGGGATGCTCCCGCGCGCGAACCGCGGGATCTTCGCGCTCAACGAGCTCCCGGATCTCGCGGGGAAGATCCAGGTCGGGCTCTTCAACATCATGCAGGAGGGCGACGTCCAGATCAAAGGGTACCCGGTCCGGATGCCGCTCGACGTCCTGCTCTGCTTCACGGCGAACCCCGAGGATTACACGGCGCGCGGCAAGATCATCACGCCGCTCAAGGACCGCATCGGGAGCGAGGTGCTCACGCACTACCCCGAGACGGTGGACCTCGGCATGTCGATCACCGCGCAGGAGGCGTGGTCCCGACGCGATACGATGCCGGTGCGCGTGCCCGACTTCATCGCCGAGGTGATCGAGCGCGTGGCGTTCGAGGCGCGCATCGACAAGCGCATCGACAAGCGCTCCGGTGTGTCGCAGCGCATGCCGATCTCCGTGCTCGAGATCGCGATCTCCAACGCCGAGCGGCGGTCGAGCACCACGGGCGAGTGTGAAGCGGTCCCGCGCATCACGGACATCTACGCGGCGATTCCGGCGATCACGGGGAAGATCGAGCTCGAGTACGAGGGGGAGCTCGTCGGGAGCCACGCGATCGCGCACGAGCTCATCCGCCGCGCGGCCGATGCGACGTTCCAGGCGCGCGCGGGTGGGGTGAACACCGACGCGATGGTGATGTGGTTCGACCGGGGGAACGCGCTGCAGGTGACCGACGATCTGCCATCGAGCGCGATGCTCAAGGGGTTCGAGCGCGTGCCCGGGCTGGTGGACCTCGTGCACCACACGGGGCTCGCGACGAACAGCGACGCGTCGATGACCGCCGCGGCGTGCGAGCTGGTGCTCGAGGCGCTCGTCGCGCGCAAGAAGATCTCACGCTCGGATGCGGGGCAGTATGGACGCGCGCAGCCGCCGGAGCGGCGGCGTCCGAACCAGGACCTCTTCGGCGGCGGCATG
>DASVCF010000181.1:0-6549 GCA_036381735.1 Gemmatimonadaceae bacterium
TTCATGCCCAGCCCCAGTGCGAGCGTCACCACGATCGTGACCACGACGATCGGCGTGCGGCTGAGCGAGCGTACAGCGTATGCAATGTCCTTCCGCAGCTGCTCGACCCACACCACCCGATGCCGCTCGTGATACCGCTCCCGCGCCCGCGTCACATTCCCGAAATCCCGCCGTGCCGCGAGCCGCGCCTCCTCGGGCTCCATCCCCGCACGCTCGAGCCGCTCCGCCTCCATCGCGAGGTGCGACGCGATCTCCTCCGCGAAATCCTGCTCGGAACGACGCCGCTGCCAGAACCGCCATCGCATGCGATTACCCTCCAGCGGGCTCCGGGCCCAGTACGAGTCCCACCGCGCGTACGAGCGCGCGCCACTTGCTCTCCTCGCGCGCGAGCTGCTTGCGCCCTTCACGCGTGAGCTCGTAGTAGCGCGCTCGCCGGTTGGCGTCCGACACCCCCCACTCGGCGCGAATCCAGCCCCGATCCTCCAAGCGCTGCAGGGCGGGGTAGAGCGAGCCGGTCTCCACGAGCAACGCCTCCTCCGACTTCGCGCGAATCGCGAGCGCGATCCCGTGCCCGTGGTGGCGTCCCTGCGCCAGCGTCCGCAGGATGAGCATGTCGAGCGTGCCCTGCAGCAGCTCGGCGCGGTCGGTAGGCTTTCTAGTAGACATTCTACGCGAGAGTGCGGATCGGCCGGCGAGCTGTCAAGAGCTGCCCGGGGTGCACGTCGGTGAGGAGGGAATTCACTTTCCGCGCTCGGGATGTTACATGTAGGCCGAGGTTCATGGATTAAGCGGGGGCCAACTCCAATCGACGTCCGGCCCCAGCGCCCGGCCGGGCTCACGCGTAATCCAGTCGGCGCACTGCCTCATCGTCGGTACCCTCGAGCGCCACCCGCAGCGCCCACTTACCACGAGGTCCCCGTGACATTGCACGCCACGCGTCGCTTCTCACTCGTGTGCGGTCTGCTCCTCGCCGCCGCGAGCGCCGTGCAGGCCCAGACTCACATCACCACTCCCAAGGACGAGTTCGGCTTCGACATCGGCGCCGACTACCATCTGGCCAACTACACGCAGCTCATGGACTACTGGACGAAGCTCGCCCACGAGTCCAACCGGATGGTGCTCGACACGATCGGCCGCAGCGCCGAGGGACGCCCGATGCTCATGGCGATCATCACGTCGCCCGAGAACCTGAAGCAGCTCGACCACTACAAGGAGATCGCCCGCAAGTTGGCGCTCGCCAAGGGCCTCACCGACGACCAGGCGCACGCGCTGGCGCGGGAAGGGAAGGCGGTCGTCTGGATCGACGGCGGCCTGCACGCGACCGAGGTGCTCGGCGCGCAGCAGCTGCTCGAGACGGTCTACGAGATGGTGAGCAAGACCGACCCCGAGACCATGCGCTTCCTGCACGACGACATCCTGCTCGCCGTGCTGTGCAACCCGGACGGGATGGAATTGGTATCGAACTGGTACAATCGCCAGGCCGACACCCTCAAGCGCTCGACGTCCGACATCCCGGTGCTCTACCAGAAGTACGTGGGGCACGACGACAACCGCGACTTCTACATGGTGAACCAGCCCGAGACGCAGGCGATGGTTCACGTCATGTACCACGACTGGTTCCCGCAGATCGTCTACAACCACCACCAGACGGGGCCCGCGGGCACGGTCATCTTCACGCCCCCGTTCCGCGATCCGTTCAACTACAACTTCGACGCCCTCGTCCCGCTCGGCATCGATCTCGTGGGCGCGGCGATGCACAATCGCTACGCGGCGGAAGGGAAGGGCGGTGTGACGTCACGCTCGGGGTCGAGCTACTCGACCTGGTGGAACGGCGGTCTTCGCACGACGGTCTACTTCCACAACATGATCGGCCTGCTCACCGAGGCCATCGGCAATCCCACGCCGATCACCATCCCGTTCGTGCCCGACAACGAGCTGCCGCACGGCGATCTTCCGCTGCCGATCGCGCCGCAGACGTGGCACTTCAGCCAGTCGATCGCTTACGAGCTCACCGCCAACCGCGCGGTGCTCGATGTGGCCTCCAAGTATCGCGAGGACTTCCTCTACAACATCTACCGCATGGGGAAGAACTCGATCGAGCGCGGGAGTCGCGACAGCTGGACCGTGACACCGGACGCCATCGCGGCGGTCGAGAAGGCCGCGGCGTCGGACCGCGAGTACGCGAGCAGCGGGAACGGACGCGCGAGTGGCGCGAAGGCACCGTTCGGGCGCGGTCTGCCGTCCAACTACTTCGCCATGCTGCACAAGCCGGAGAATCGCGATCCGCGCGGCTACATCATCCCGTCCGATCAGCCCGATTTCCTGAGCGCGACGAAGTTCGTCAACACGCTCATCCGCAACGGCGTCACCGTCGATCGCGCCACCGCGCCCTTCACGGTGAACGGCAAGCACTACCCGGCGGGCTCGTACGTGGTGAAGACCGATCAGGCCTTCCGCCCGCATATCCTCGATATGTTCGAGCCGCAGGACTATCCGAACGACTTCCGCTACCCGGGCGGCCCACCGATCCCGCCGTACGACATGACCGGGTGGACGCTCGCGTATCAGATGGGCGTGCACTTCGACCGCGTGCTCGATGGCTTCGATGGCCCGTTCCAGCCGTATGACACGCTGTTCGCGCCGCCCGCAGGAAGCGTCGAGGGCAGTGGTGCGGGATACCTGTTGAGCCACGAGACGAACGACGCGTTCATCGCGGTGAACGAGCTCCTGCAGGCGAAGCACGACGTCTACTGGCTCGAGCAGCCGGTGACGGTGAAGGGGCAGCACTTCGGCCAGGGCACTTTCTACATCCCCGCGTCGTCATCGGTGACGCCGATGCTGCGCACCATGGCGCGGCAGCTCGGTGTGGACTTCGTCGCGGCGCCGTCGCGTCCCGCGGTGAAGTCGTTCAAGATGCATCCGGTGCGCGTGGGGCTGTGGGACCAGTACGGCGGCTCCATCCCTTCGGGGTGGACGCGCTGGCTGCTCGAGCAGTACGACTTCCCGTATCGACTCGTCTTCCCGCAGGAGCTCGACGCCGGCAATCTCAATCAGAAGTTCGACGTGTTGATCTTCGTCGAGGGTGCCATCCCGTCGAACGATGGCGGCGGTCGCCGCGGCTTCGGCCGGCAGCCGAGCGCGAACGAGATTCCAGCCGAGTATCGGAACCGTCTGGGGAGCGTGACGGTCGAGAAGACGGTGCCGCAGCTCAAGAAGTTCTTGGAGGACGGCGGCACGATTCTCACCGTCGGCAGCTCCGCGAACCTCGCGTACGACATCGGCCTCCCGGTCTCCAACGCGCTCGTGGAGCGCAAGCCGGACGGCACAGTGAAGCCGCTCACACAGGAGCAGTTCTACGCGCCGGGCTCTGTGCTCCAGGTTGCGGTGGACACCACGCAGCCGCTTGCCGCCGGTGTAGGCACCGCGGGAAAGGTGGATGTGATGTTCGACAACGATCCGGTGCTCCGTCTCGCGCCGGACGCTGATGCGCAGGGGCTCCACGCCGTCGCCTGGTTCGACAGCCCGACGCCGTTGCGCAGCGGGTGGGCGTGGGGGCAGGGCTACCTGGACAACGGCGTCGCGGTCACCGAGGCGCAGGTCGGGAAGGGACGCCTCGTGATGTTCGGCCCGCGCGTTACCTTCCGTGGTCAACCGCACGGAACGTTCAAGTTCCTGTTCAACGGGATCTACTACAGGAGCGGGGCGGAGAAGCAGTAGACGATCAGTGAGTCAGTGGGTCAGTGAGTCAGGGGGTCAGGAACGGCCTATCCGACTGTCATCCCGGGCGCAGCGAGGATTCGCGGGCTGCTGTCATTCCGAGCGCAGCGAGGAATCTCGGGCGGGTGAGGAGATCCCTCGCTCCGCTCGGGATGACAACTGTCGCTCGGAATGCCCGGCGCCGGTTCCGCCCTTCTCCCTTCTCCCTCCTCCCTGTAGTTCTGACTCACTGACCCACTGACCCACTCGCCGTCAATGCCCCCCGCTGCTCCCCTCACCGTCCACGTCGTCACCCACACACACTGGGATCGCGAGTGGTATCTGCCGGCGGGGCGATTTCGGCAGCGGCTCGTTGCGCTCATCGATGATGTGCTCGCCCGGTGCCCAGCGCCGGGCGAGAGCTTTCTGCTGGACGGACAGGCCATCGTCATCGAGGACTACCTCGCGGTGCGGCCGGAGCGACGCGACGCGCTGGCGGCGCGGTTGCGCGACGGGTCCATGGAAGCGGGCCCATGGTACGTCTTGGCGGACGAGCTCATCCCGTCGGGCGAAGCGCTCGTGCGCAATCTGCTCGTGGGGCGCGCGGTGCTTCGGGGGCTCGGCGCCGAACCGCCGCCCGTGCTCTACTCACCCGATGCGTTCGGTCATCCGGCCGCGCTGCCGATGCTTGCGCGGCAGTTCGGCTATCCGCTCATCGTGCTCTGGCGCGGGCTGGGCGGGGAAGGGTGGCCCGACGGCGATACGTTCCGCTGGTGCGCGCCCGATGAGAGTTGCGCGCTCGTCCACCATCTGCCGCGTGCCGGCTACGAGTACGGCTCCAACCTTCCGGCCACCGAGCACGCAATGCGCGAGTGGTGGCGCGCGGCGCGTGACGAGCTTGGCGCGCGGTCGCGGCTCGGCGTGCTCCTCGTGTTGAATGGCGCGGATCATCACGCCGTACAACCCGACCTCGATCGTGCGCTCGCGACATTGTCACGCGTGGCCGCGCCGGATGTGATCGTCCATGGATCGCTCGGCGGCGCGGCGCGCGAGATCGTGCGGCGTGCCGAGGCGTGCATGGCCGAGACCCGGGACGTCATCCCCGAAATCGACGGCGAGCTCCGTCGCTCGTACGGCTACACGTGGACGCTGCAGGGCACGTTCGCCACGCGTTCCGCGCTCAAGCGGCGGAACGCCGCGACCGAGCGCCTGCTACTGCGAGACGCCGAGCCGTGGGCCGCGCTCGCTACGCTACACACAGGACGCTCACGGCAACATCTCGCGCGCGCCGCGTGGAAGTCGCTGTTGCTCTGCCATCCGCACGACACGCTGTGCGGCTGCTCCACCGACGAAGTGGCACGCACAACATCGGCTCGGCTGGATGATGCGGAGGCCCAGGCTCGCGGTCTTCGCGATGACGCGGTGCTCGATCTCATCGGGCACGATGCGATCTCTGCGCGCACCGCCCCCGATCGGTGGCGGCCGATCGCGCTCGTCCGCAACCGTGCGGCGCGCGCACGGGGTGGTGTCGCCGAGTTGGAGATCTGCACGTTCCGGCAGCACGTACCGGTGGGACCGAGATCCGGAACGACGCCCCCGGTGCGAACGCCACCTCCGCGCATCGTGCTCGATGAGGGCCGCGTTTCGTATCAGGTGCTCGAGCGCAGCGTGCGCCATGACCGCGTGGAGTCGCCCGCGCACTATCCGGACGACGATCTCGTCGATGTCGCGCGCGTGGTGGCCTGGGTCGAGCCCGTCGAGGGGTACAGGATTCGTGCGCTGCCGATCGAGGCGCACCGTGGCGGCGAGCATGGTGCGGCGGCCGCGTCGCTACCCGCGCGCGTCAACGGCGGAGCCACGTGGCTCGACAACGACGCGTTGCGCGTGGAGATCACCGATCACGGGCACGTGCGGCTGTACGACCGCGCTCGCGGTCGCGTCATCCCGTCGCTGCTCCGCTTCGAGGACGTAGGCGATGCCGGCGACCTGTACACGCACTCGCCCATCGCGCCGATCGTGACCGCGGCTCGCTTCCTCGGCGCCGAGGTCCGATGCGCGGGTCCGCTGCGCGGCGAGCTCACTGCTGCGTGGCAGCTCGATGTTCCCGCGTCGAGCGATCGCGCGGGTCGATCCCTCGATCTCGTGCCCATCGTGGCGCGGTGCACACTGACGCTCGACGCGAACGCGCCATTTCTGCGGGTGTCGGTCGCCGGCGACAATGCTGCGCGCGATCATCGGCTGCGCGTCGTGCTCGCGACCGGGATCGAGCGCGGGGATGTGTTCGCGGATGCGGCGTTCGGCGTGGTGCGGCGTGAGCCGATCGTGGTGTCGGAGCAGGCGGCCGCCGTGGAGCTTCCTCCGCCCACGGCGCCGATGCATCGCTACGTCACGATCGCCACGGAGCGCGACGGCGCGACGGTGTTCAGCGATGGACTCGCCGAGTACGAGGCGACTGAGGCAGGGGACATCGCGATCACGCTCGTGCGGGCCGTTGGTGAGCTGTCGCGCAACGATCTGCCGGAGCGCCCCGGCCACGCTGGATGGCCGGTGTCAACGCCCGACGCGCAGTGTCTCGGCCCGTTCGACGGAGCGTTCGCGATCATGCCGCACGGCTCGCGCGATGTCGGCACGATCGACGCGATCGAGCGCGCCGCGGACGACGTGCTCCTTCCGCTGACCGGCACCACGCTGCGCTCGGCGCTCGCGATCCCGGAGCGCGTGCATGGAATTACGCTCGAAGGCGACGCGCTCGCCTTCTCCACGTGCAAGGCGAGCGAGGACGGAGCGTGGACTGTCGTACGGTGCGTCAACCTGAGCGACGCGGCGACGCGCGGGCGATGGCGCTTCGGTTTC
>DASVCF010000182.1:0-4106 GCA_036381735.1 Gemmatimonadaceae bacterium
CCCGCGCCGCGACGTCGACGTGCGCGGTCAAAGCTTCCTTGAAGCCATCGCAGGCGGCCACCGTGAGGCCGACCAGCGCGATGGCGAGCATGGCGCGTTTCATCAGTGTGGAGTGTTTGGGGTAGGGGAAGGGTCCAGACAGTTTCCCAGCGCCCGCACGAGACCATCGAGCAGTGCGGCGCCACCGAGCCTGGTGAGCTTGAGTGAAAGGGGAAGAGTCCGCCGAACCTCGGCCTGGAACTGCACCTCGTGAAAAGCGGCGGTCAACCCCTTGAGGCGAGGTGCCGCGTCGGAGCGAAAGCTAACACGGGCCTCGTCCCCGCGCACCAGGATCCCCTCGATCCCGAGATGGCCGCCGATGATGCGCAGCAGCGCCGACGACAGGAACGCATCCGCCGGCGGCGGGAGCGGACCGAAGCGGTCGCGCAGCTCCTCGCGCAGCGCGTGGATGTCGCGCGGCTCGGTGATCTGACTCAGCCGCCGGTAGATGTCGAGCTTCGCCTCCTGAATCGGCACGTACTCGTCCGGCAGATAGGCGGGCTGGTCCATCGACACGTCCGCGGGGACGAGCTTCGGTGCGCCATCGCCAGTGGTGAGACGGCGGACGGTGTCGTTGAGCATCCGCAGATAGAGATCGAAACCGACGGTCTGCACGAAGCCGGACTGCTCGGGACCGAGCAGGTTCCCCGCCCCGCGCATCTCGAGATCCTTGAGTGCCACGCGATAGCCGGCGCCGAGCTCGGTGTGATGCTCGAGCACCTGCAGCCGGCGCTCCGCATCGGGGTCCACGTTGTCGGGGACGAGCAGATAGCAGTATGCGCGACGGTACGAGCGCCCCACCCGGCCGCGGAGCTGGTAGAGCTGCGCGAGCCCGAAGTGATCGGCGCGGTTCACGAACATCGTGTTCGCATTCGGCACGTCGAGCCCCGACTCGACAATCATCGTCGAGACGAGGACATCGACTTCACCGGTCACGAAGCGGCGCATCACGGCCTCGAGATCGCGCTCGCGCATCTGTCCGTGCGCGACGGCGATCGTGGCCCGCGGCGCGAGTCGGCGCACGTGATCGGCGATCGCTTCGATGGTCTCGATGCGGTTGTGGACGAAGAACACCTGCCCGCCGCGATCGAGCTCTCGCGCGATCCCCTCCTCGATGAGCGCGTCGTCCCACGGCTCCACGAACGTGAGCACCGGCGAGCGGTCGCGCGGCGGCGTCTGGATGAGCGTCATGTCGCGCAGGCCGGCGAGCGACTGGTGCAGCGTACGCGGGATCGGCGTCGCCGTGAGCGTGAGCACGTCGGTCTCGAGCTTGAGCTGCTTGAGCCGCTCCTTGTGCTTCACGCCGAAGCGGTGCTCTTCGTCCACGATGATGAGCCCGAGGTCGGCGAACTTCACATCGGGACTGAGCAGGCGGTGCGTGCCGATGATGATGTCCACCTTCTTCGCCGCGAGGTCCGCGAGAGTGGCCGTCTGCTCCTTGGCCGACTGGAAGCGCGAGAGCGTCGCCACGCGCACGGGGAAGTCCGCGAGCCGCTCGGTGAACGTGCGCCCATGCTGCTCGGCGAGAATCGTCGTCGGCACGAGGACGGCGACCTGGCGTCCCGACTGGATGGCCTTGAAGGCGGCGCGCACGGCGATCTCCGTCTTCCCGTACCCCACGTCGCCGACGAGCAGGCGGTCCATGGGGCGCTGACTCTCCATGTTCTGCTTCACTTCCTCGGTGGCGCGCCGCTGGTCGGGCGTGTCCTCGAAGAGGAAGGACGACTCGAGCTGCCGCTGCCAGGTCGTGTCGGGGAGTGCTGGCTGCTTGGACGCCATGCGCCGGCGGGCGTACAGATCGAGCAGCTCGACCGTCATCTCGCGCAGTGCGGCGCTCGTGCGCTCGCGCTGCTGCACCCACCGCCGGCCGCCGAGCTTGTGCAGACGCGGCGGCGGCGCCCCATCGGTCGTGTCGCCCGCGGCGCGGTAGCGTTCGATCTGATCGATGCGATAGAGCGGGACGTTCAGCCGATCGCCGCCCTCGTACTCGATCACCGCGACTTCGATGGTGCTCTCCTTCACGAACATCTGCTCGATGCCGCGATAGATCCCGACGCCGTGCTCGAGGTGCACCACGTAGTCGCCGGGCTTGAGCGCGGTGAGCGTTTCCAACGGGGCGCCGGTCCCGTAGCGTCGCTGACGGCGGATGCGGCGCTCGCGGCGGAAGATCTCGTGGTCGGTGAGGACGCGGAGGCCGCGGGATGCGGGATGCGGGATGCGGGATGCGGCATCGGAGCCGCTCGGCGGGATCACGAAGCCGCTGTCGATCACTCCCACGGCGAGCATCGCGGGGGACGGATGCATGCGGTCCTCGTTCAGCAGCTCATCCAGGCGCTCGCACTGGCCCTGGTTGTCGCACAGGATGATGGTCGGGGTGCCATCCTCGACCAGGCGACGCAGACGTTTGATGTCGCGATCGATGGGCTCGGGAGCGCGGATGGGGAATACGACATCCGCGCCGGCGCCGTCGCCCGAAGCGGCGCGCTCCTCCAGAGAAATGGCGCCGAACTCGCCGAGTCGGCGCAGGGCATCCGCGGGCTGCTGGAAGAGCTCGTCGCGCGAGGGGACGTCCTCGCCGCGCCGGCGCGCGAGGTCGATGTGATGCTGCGCCTCCTCCCACGTGCGCTGCACTTCGCCCGTGATGTTCGCGCCCGCGGGGACGAGGACGAGCGTGTCCGGTGGAAAGAGATCGGCGAGCGCGCCGCGCGCGCCGTTCTCGGCGTCCTCCTCCGGGAGCGCTTCGACCGGGAGCACGAGCGCGTAATCGGCGTCGCGCGTCGAGCGCTGCGTCATGATGTCGAAGTGGCGCAGCGAGGTGATCTCGTCGCCCCAGAACTCGAGGCGCACCGGGTTCGCCATCCCGAAGCTGTAGATGTCGAAGATCCCGCCGCGCACGCTGAACTGACCGACATCCTCGACGAGCGGCACGCGCTCGAAGCCCACGGACTCGAGATGCTCGGCGAGCGCCTCCGGGCGACGTACGTCGCCCTGGCGCAGCTCCAGACGCGCCGTGCGCACGGCGCCGGGGAGACGCGTGCGCTCGAGCACCGCGCGCGCGGTGGTGATGAGCACACGCACTTCGCCGCGCCCCACGCGCTCGAGCGTCTCCACACGCTCGCCCGCCACCTCTAGATGGGGCTCGACCTCGCCGAACCCTTCACGCGGCGGGTAGAGCGCCACCACGGCATCCTCCGCGACCGCGCTCAGGTCGGCCATCCAGCGCTCCGCCTCGGGGAGCGAGCCGGCGACCACGACGAAGAAGCGTCGCTCGAGACGGCGCACGAGCGCGGCACACAGCACGGCATCGCTCGACCCCGGTAGCCCGCCGACGGTGAGCGTCGCGCCGAGTTGGGGGAGCGTGTTGACGATGCGCGTGAATGCCGGCAGTGCCTCGATTGCGTCGAGCAGCAACGGCAGCGGCATTACGAGGCAACCCTCCGCCGCCCCATGCCGACGATGGCGGATTCGAGCAGCAGCAGGGCGAGCGCGACGATGAGCAGGGGCGTCACGATGGGGCGGCGCGGCGCGGATGACAACACGCGCGCGTCGAGCGCCGTGCTGTCATCCATCACACGCACGTTGCGGCCGCGCAGGCGCGCGGCGAAGGCATTCAGGTCCAAACGATCGAGCACGGACTCTTTGGCTTCCGGATTCACGGCCAGCGCACCGATGCGGCGTTGGCCTCGGGTGAAAAAGTACACGCCCGGCGCAGCCGGCGCGGTGAGCGAGTCGCTCGTAAGGGTGAGCCGCTCACCGCTCGGCAGCTCGAGCGCATCGGCGCCCGCGGGACGCGACACCGGCGCGCCGGGCGCCGCATCGATCACGGGGCCCGCGTTCTCCGCGAGGCGCTGCGACAGCACATCGCCCAGCCACGGGACGAACGCCGCGCGCACGGGAAGCGTCGTCGCATCCGGGACGAGCGGCGAGCCGACGATCACGTACTTGTCGCCGGCCACGATCCACGGCTGGCCACCGACGGCGGCCAGTGTATCCGTTGGCGTCCCCGTGTTGCGCTCGAGCGCGTAGCGTCGCGTCACGCTCACACCGTCGAGCGGCGTGGGATCGCC
>DASVCF010000183.1:0-23238 GCA_036381735.1 Gemmatimonadaceae bacterium
CGATCGCTACACGCTCACCTACATGTCGCAGATGGGCGGCTGGTCCGTGCTCGACTACGCGCTCCACTTCGCGGCCGATCCTGCCCCGTATCTGCGACTCGGCTACGCGTCGTACCTGAGCGCATGGGCGCTCGTGAACTCAGGGACGCCGGAGTCCGGCTACGGCTACTGGTATCCGGGCCAGACGAACGATGGCGGCGCGGGCGGCGGGTTCGAGCCGGCCGCGTACGGCATGACGTGGCTCGAGCAGCCGCATCACCGCGGCTCATGGTACTACTCGTGTGAGATCAACCTCGGCTACTGCGGCGCACTGCGCAGCGCTGCCACGGTGCTCGCGGACGATCCCATCTTCGGCCGCTTCTGCTTCGGCGGCGAGTGGCGCGAGACGCCGCACGGCATCGAGGTCACACCGCGGGACGGCGTGCGCCGTCGGTTCCACGCGATGCTCCGCGACGGCAAGCTGCACGTCGAGTTGGACAACGATCGATTCGCGGCGACGAGCCCGATCGTGCTCGAACCCGATCTCTCAGGTATGCGCTTTCACATCGAGAGCGACAATCCGGCGGTGCACGTCGTGTTGCTGCGACTCTCCGGGCTCGCACCGGGGGCGTACCTGGTGCACGCCGACGGAGCGATCGCGGCCGCGTTCAGCATGCCGGAGGGGCGCGAAATAATGATCGGGCTGCATGTCCGCACCTACGCGAACACGCAGCCCGTATCCTTCGTCATCACGAAGCGGCCCGCACCGGGAGAGACGTGACTCGCCGGCAGCAGACCGTCCGCGCCCGTTACTTCAGCTGATCCCCCCGCACCATCCGCACGCCGTACACCGCCGCGATCTGCCCCTTGTCCTTCGCCTGGAAGCGCACCGTCACCTTCTGCTTCCCCTTCACCAGATCCGCGGGCACCGCGTACGTGACGTCGAAGAACCGCCCCGGGTCGCTCCGGTCGATGTGCTGATCGCCCACCTTCTGCCCATCGACGAGAATCTCGAAGTCCGCGGGCAAGCTGCGACGATCGGCCGTGTAGTACGTGGCGATGACCGCCATCGGGTGCGACGGATCGACGGCAAGATCGAACGAGAACCAGCTCCGCCCGGCGCGCGAGGCACGGCCCTGCATGAACCCACGCTCGATCCCATCGCCCGCCTGGTAGTTCGCCTGCTTCTCGGCATCGCCGTCGCCCGGCTGCACGAACGCGACGCTCGCCGCTTCCAGCATGTGCTGGTGCGCTTCCTCGCGCGCGTACTCGGCCTGCTTCGCCTTCCATTCATCGGGTGTGTAGAGATCCCAGTACACGCCGTACGTCCGCTCGTGCAGACGATAGAACGGGACGAGCTCCACATCGTGCGCGGCGCCCTGCGCATTCGGCTCGCGCCCCACACCCTTCGTGCGGAAGTGACCGGGCTGTCCCGGCACCGGCTCCAGCCACGACTCCACCGGCTGATCGGCCGCCACGAACACCGGCACGACCGCACGCGCCGGACGCGGACCGCCGCGGTGTGGCCGCTCGGGCTCGGGACCGAGGTCGCCTGCCAACGCCAGCGGCCCCCACATGATCGCCGCGCGGCGCGGATTGTCGGGCGTCGGCTCCAGACGCAGCGTCTTCGGGAGCGTGACCTCCACCACATCGCCGCTCTTCCACGTGCGCTTGATCTCGACGTACGACCCAACCTGTTCCGGGTAGAAGTACGGATCACGCCGCGGACGGCGCGCGGTGTCGTCCCCTGTGCCGGAGCTCGCGCCATCGCTGGCCGCGCTCTGCTGCGGCGGCCACGTCGCGGGCATCGGGACATCCTGTCCGTTCACCTTCACCGAGAAGCCGTCGCCCACCCAGTACGGACGCCGCACCTGCATCGTGAACTCGCGCGGACGCTTCACCTGCAGCGTGAGCTTCGCCGTCTCTCCCTCGGGGAACTCGGTGGCCATATCGAGCTGCACGCCCGCCGCATCCCACGTCGCGGTGGACGGCATGTACTGATTCACCCAGAGCGTGTTCCCGTTCTCGAAGTAGATGCCATCGCCGTGCAGCGCGTGGTTCTCCATCCCCGTCCCCACGCAGCAGGTGAAGCTCTCGAACATGTCCTGGTACTCGTGCGTCACGCCCTGCCCGATCGGCACCATGTAGCACATGCGCCCGTCGTTCGGATCGATGGAGCCGAGCACGTGGTTGTACAGCATCCGCTCCTGGTAGTCCGCGTAGTGCACGTCGGGCCACACGGAGAAGAGCAGCCGGCTCAGCTTGAGCATGTTGTACACGGGGCAGCTCTCATCCGTGCGCCCATCGATGCGCGCGCCGAGAACATCGGACGGACCCCAGTACTCATCGGTGCCGCTGCCGCCGGTCGAGAAGCTGTGGTGATTCGTGATGCGGTCCCAGAAGAAGCTCGACGCGAGCCAGTCCTCCATGCGCCCGGTATCGATGTACCGGTGCGCCGAGCCGATGAGCTTGGGGATCGAGCAGTTCGCGTGCTTCCCGCCCGTGTCATCCTCGTGCCGCTGCAGCGGCTGGATGAAGGCGCGATGCTCGAAGTCGTACGAGAGCTCGAGCCAGCGCGGGTCGCCCGTGTCGGCGGCGAGGTCGACGAGCACTTCGTTCATCCCGCCGAACTCCGTCTCCATCATGTGCTGCAGCTGCGCGTCGCTGAGCGGTGAGAGAATGCCCTCGGCCCACTTCGCGAAGTTGACTTCGACATCGAGCGCCGTGCGGTTCCCCGTGTAGCGGTACGCGTCGCGCAGGCCGGCGAACAGTTTGTGCAGCGTGTACCAGGGCGACCACTCGCCGTTGAGATCGAAGGCGGCGGCGCGGATCTCACCTTTCTGCAGTTCGCCGAAGCATCGGCGGCCGTTCTCGAGTGCGACCAGGTAGCCGTCGCCATTCTTGTCCTGCACCGTCTTCAGCTCGCTCACCATGTACGCCGCGCGATCCTTGAAGCGCTGATCGCCCGTCGCCCGATACATCAGGCTGATGGCGGAGAGGTAGTGCCCCGCGATGTGTCCCGTGAGATTCCGGCCGCCGCCATCCCATCCAGCGTACGGCTCCGCCTTGGGCTTGAGCCCCGCACGCTCCCGGTAGTAGGCGAGCATCCGATCGGGCTCGAGCTCGAGCAGGTACTTGATGTCCAGCTCCTGCGCGTGCTTGAGCGGGCCGCCGGTGAGGCGCACGCGCTCGAGTGGGATCGAGCGCGCCTGGATCGTCTTCGGGCCCTCGCCTGTCTTCGGCTTCAGCAGCTCGGCGGCGTCCGCACGCGTGAACGGGATGCTGTCGAGGAGCGGGACGGCGCTCGCGGTGAGACCGAGCTTGAGCGCCGTGCGGCGGGAAATCGTCATGGAAACGTCCTCAGTCCTTCTTCATGGTAATGAGGATCACGCCGTGCGCCCCGCGGATGCCATACACCGATGTGGAAGCGACATCCTTCAGCACCTCGATTCTGGCGATCTCGTGCGGGTTGAGCGCTCTCAGCGTGCTACTCAACTGTCCTTCCTGTACCGGCATGCCGTCGATGACCAACAGCGGCTCGCCGGACTGCGTCGCGGACAGGTGGCCGCTGGAGTCACCGTGCAGCGAGAGGTCGCCGCCGCGGATCAGCAGCGAGAGGTCGCCATTCGGCGAGCGGATCACCTGCAGCCCTGGAACCTTGCCCTGCAGCAGTTCGGCGATGTCATCGACGTGCCGCGAGTCCAACGCCCCATCGGACAGCGAGTCCTCGGAGCCGGTTCGGTTGGTCAGCGGCCGCGTACTATCCGCAGACGTCTGTTGCGGTGCAGGGTTCGCCGCCGGCGCGCGGCGGTGGCCACATGCCGACAGCAGGATCATCCCGGAGCAGAGTGCAGGTACAGCAGCGCGAGACCACATGATCCCTCCTTCCGCTCCGGGAGTCCGCCCGTGTCGCCTACACGACACGGGCGGTAATCCGGTGCGGGTTAGTACCCCGGATTCTGCTGCAGATTGGAGTTCGTATTTATGGCACTTGCCGGTATCGCAAAAATAGTACGGAAGTCGCCGTTCGGTGTATGGTTGAACCAGGTCTTCGTTGTGAAGACACCGAACCGGATCATGTCCGTGCGGCGGTGCCCCTCTGCTGCGAACTCCCAGCCGAGCTCATCGAGGAAGCGGCCGTACTGGATGTTCGCGCCGCCGTTCGTGACCGGCGTCCCGCCCGGTCCCGTCTTGACGACGCCATCCGTGTCGTACCAGCCGTAGTTGTACGAGCTCCCCTGCATCAGATCGGCGCCGGTCACCGTCGCCTTCGCCGGATCAGCGAAGTCCCGCTGCCGCACCTGCGTCACGAGCGTCGCGGCGGCGTCCGGCTGCCCCGTCCGCAGCAACGCCTCGGCCTGCATCATCAGCACTTCGGCGTAGCGGACGATCGGATAATCCACGTCGGACGAGCCCGTCTCACCAGCGTAGATCTCGTACTTCCACACCGGGTAGCCGTTGTTGAAGCCCGTGCTATCGATGCGCGGCACGTAAGCGATGAAGTCGTACCCGCGTCCCTGCGAATCGAACTGCGGACCGATGAGCCAGGTGTCCTTCAGGCGCTCGTCCGTCGTGTCGTAGGTCGCGACGAACTGCGGGTTGGACGCGCTCCCGCCCCACGGCTGCGCCTGCAGGTTGAAGACGAAGCGCAGGTCGGGCTTGAGGGTCTTCATGTGGAACGAGCTTTCGCGTGCGTTGACCGCATCGTAGGGGACGTTCCAGATGTCTTCCTTCGAGTTCTCGTTGTGCCGCGAGAACGGCGTGCGATAGCTCGCGTCGAGCTGGTACTTGTTCGCCTTGATGATCGTATCTGTGATCGCGATAACCTTGTCCCACTGCGGCGTCCCCGTGTACACCTCGGCGTTCAGGTAGACGCGGGCGAGGATCGCGAGCGCGGCCCACTTGTTCACCCGGCCGTACATCGCCGTCCCCGTCGCTTCCGAGAGATCGGGGATCGCCGCGTTCAGCTCGCTCACCACGAAGTCGTACACCTGCTGACGCGTGGACTGCGTCGGCAGATCCTTCGCCGTGAAGTCCGTCACGATCGGCACGTTGCCGAAGTTATTCAGCAGCAGGGAGTAGTAGTACGCCCGCAGCGCACGCAGCTCCGCGTCCAGGCTCTTCTTCGTGGAATCATCCGTGGGGACGATCCCCGAATCGATCTGGTAGAGCACGCGATTCGTGTTGTTGATTCCGCTGAACGCGTTGTACCAGAGGCTGTTCGGCTGCCCCTGATGCGCATCCCAGCGGTGCTCGTGCATGCGGATGTATGTGCCGCCGTCGTACCACCCGTTCGGGCGGACGGGCGTAAGCAGCTCGTCCGACGACTCCTCCTGGGTGTCGATGTTCCCATACCACGCCATCCACGTATTCCGGAGCGGCGTGTACGCCGGCGCCATGAGCGAGGCGATGTCCTTGGCCGTCGGGTTGAAGTTGGCGTCCGTGACCTCCGTGTACGGCGTCTCCGTGAGATCCGTACACGCGGCCGCCGTGAACGCCAACCCAAGGCCGAGCAGCACGAGCGCGTATTTGCTGTAATTCTTTCTCATTGCGATACCGTCCTTCGGATGGACGCTGATCGACAAGCGATCAGAACGTCATGCTGAGGCCGAGGGTGAACATGCGCGTCGTGGGGTACGTGTCACGGGTGTCATCGCCCGGACTCAGAGCATCGGAGGAGCCGAGCGTGGTCACTTCCGGATCCATCCCCTTGTAGCCGGTGAGCGTCAGCAGATTGCTCCCCGAGACGTAGACCCTCGCGCTGGACAGAACGTTACCGACCGGCCCCATCAGCTTCGGCGAGAGCGTGTAGCCGAGCGTGACGTTGTCGACTTTCCAGTAATCGCCGTTCTCGATGTAGTAGCTGACGAGCGTGAGATCGTAGTTCAGCGTCCGCTTGCCGTACACCTTGTCGAACGCGGACTTGAGCATGTTGTACTGCGTGATCGTCGGGTTCTCGTAGAACATCCGCTGGAAGTTCAGGATCTGGAAGCCGAACGCGCCACGCATGTTGACGCTCAGATCGAAGTGCTTGTAGCGGACGGCGTTGTTCCACGCCACGTAGTGCTTCGGCAGACCGTTCCCCAGCACGCGCTTGTCCTTGTCCTTCGCGTCGCGAACGGAGATGCGGTTCCCGGTGCTGTCCAGCACGACCCACGCACCGGTGCTGTCGATGTCCACCGACTTCCAGCCCCAGAAGTTGCCGATCGGACCGCCGATGTCGATGCGGTGCGTGGACATCTGGACCGGTTCGCCGGTGTAGCCGGTGTAGAAGTAGTCCGCGGTCTGGTACACGTCGTTGGACAGACTCACCAGCTTGTTCCGGTTGGTGGACCAGTTCGCGCTGGTGGTCCACTGCACGTCGGGGCGCTTGATGACGTCCCAGCTCAACGACGCCTCGAGCCCCTTGTTCTGCATGTGGCCGACGTTGGCGAGAATGCTGCCGAAGAGATACGGCGGGACCGGGACGGAGTAGTTGTACAGCATGTCCCGGTTGTCGGACTGATACGCGTCGAAGCTGCCGCTCAGGCGCGAGTTGAACAACGCGTAGTCGATACCGACGTTGAGCTCGCTCTTCCGCTCCCACCGCAGGTCAGGGTTCGGATTGCGCGCTGGCTGGAGTCCGGCGATCCACTGGCCATTGTAGAGGAACTTGGAGCGGTAGGCGTAGCTGGTGAGCGAGAGGTACGAGTCCGACGGCGCGATACCGGTGACACCGTAGCCCGCGCGCAGCTTGAGCTGGCTCACCCAGGGCACCGCTTTCATGAAGCCCTCGTTCCCGATCTGCCACCCGGCCGAGATTGCGGGGAAGAGCCCCCACTTGTGGTTGGCGCCGAAGCGGGAATTCCCCTCGTAGCGCAGGCTGCCGTTGAGGAGGAACCGGTTGTCCCAGTCGTAGTTCAACCGGCCGAAGAAGCCGATGAGCTTGTAGGAGCTCTTGTAGCTGCTCATGCTGGCCTGGCCGGTGCTCAGCGCACTTCCCTGCTGCAGCTGGTTGTACCCGAAGAGATCGGTGGGGAAGTTGTAGTTGTACGCGCCGAAGCCGTCGTTCTCGAAATCCTGGTAGCTGTAACCGCCGAGGAGCGTGAAGTGGTGCTGCGCGACGGCGCCGTTGTAGGTACCGGTGAGCTCCAGGATGTGATCGATGCTGCTCGAGGCGCTGCGCGATGCGGTGCCGTTCAAGCCGGACTGCGTCGTTGCGACGTTCTCGAACGTCGTGGCATCGCCGCTCTGCCCTTCACTCCGCTCCGTACCGGCCAGCATCTGAAGATTCAGATTGTCGATGGGGCGGAACTTGAGGGTGCCGTGGAGGCGGAGATCACGGGCCTCGGTATTGCCGTTCTCCGTCTGGATGATTCCGAGCGGATTGGTGTAGAAGTACCCGGAGCGTTCCTGATACGCCCCGGTGCTGTCGAACACGCGGTCCGTGGGGTTGCGGATCAGCGCCTGCCGCCACGCGTAATTGTAGTCCGGGCCGTTGAAGTAATTGTGAATGCGGCTCAGCAGGTCGAAGTCGGCCTCGAGCTTCCCGTCGTACATCGTCTGTCCGAGGTTGATGCGGCCGGTGAGCGACTTGTTATTCGACCGCTTGAAGATCCCCTGCGTGTTCTCGTAGTTGAGCGACGCGGTGTAGAAGTTGTTCGCACTCCCGCCGCTGATGCTCACGTTGTGCCGCTGGCTGATGGGTTGGCGCAGCACCTCGTTCAGCCAGTTCGTCGAGTAGCCGAGATCCTGGAAGGGAATCGAGTCCTGCGCGATCAGGCGCCGGTAGTCGGACGCGGTGAGGAAGTCGGGCGACTTCGCGATGCGCTGCTGGCTCACGTAGCCGTCGTAGCGAATGGTCGGCTGGCCGCCGTCGTACTTCTTGGTCGTGATGAGGATGACGCCGTTCGAGGCGCGCGAACCGTAGATGGCGGCGGCCGAGGCGTCCTTCAGCACGCTGATCGATTCGATGTCTCGCGGGGCGACGGTGTTGAGGTCGCCCGGGATCCCGTCGATCAGGACGAGCGGGTTGCGCGAACCCTCGAGCGTCGTGATCCCGCGCAGCGTGATCTCCGTGCCGCTCCGCGGATCGCCGGTCGGCGTGGTGACCGCGAGCCCGGGGATCTTTCCGGAGATCAGCGAGGCCGCGTCACGCGCCGGGGCTTGCACGAAGTCCTCGGAGTTGACGCTCGAGACCGCGCTGGTGACCTCCTCCTTCTTCTGCGTGCCGTAGCCGACGGCCACGACTTCCTTGAGCATCACGGCGCGCGGTTGGAGGCGGAAGGCGACGGTCGCCGTCGCGCCGTCGCTCACGGTCACGGTGTCTTCGGCGGGCGCGTAGCCAATACGCTGCACGCGCACGGTGATCTGTCCGGCGGGCACCCCTTGCACCGTGAAGTGGCCGTCATCCCCGGCGACGGCGCCGAGTTTGGTACCGACGACGATCACTTGGGAGCCGGCCAGGGGTTGGCTGGTGACGGAGTCGACCACGGAGCCCGTGATCTGTCCGGTGGCCTGCGCGAATGCCGACGCGGCTCCCGCGAGGGTGAGCGCGGCGGCAATCGACATTCGAAGCATCCAGGTTCGCATCTGCGACCTCCTTGCGAGGTGGTCCGGCTCGTTGTGAGCCGTGGGAGGGTCCATGAGGCACGACCGGCGGCAGGGCGGACCGGGCGGCCAGCGGGCCGGCATCCGGTCGGGCACCACGCAGGCGTCAGGTCACGGGGGCACGCGCTCGCTCTCTGTGCAAGCGCTTACATGGCGGCGATGCGAAACGCGCATCCGCATGCAAGCGCTTACATTAAGGGAGCGGGATAAATCACGCATGGCGCACGTCACACGCTGCTGGTCGTCGACGAGGGAGATATGGGAGTGGTGGCGAGACTGCCCGCCAGACCGCGCGCTCGACCCAACCCGGCCAGTACGACCCGCAGGCCGGGAACAGCGCCATGGAGGATATTGTATCCGGGCGGTCGATCGGCGATACAGTACGACCCGCCCAAAAGACTGTCAAGAGCGACTAGCCAACCGCTCCCCACGCCACCGGAGGCTCCACCGCCGCGTCTCGCCCACCTCCAGCCAGTGCGCCGAGTTCCACCCGCCCACCGCATCACTCACCGTGTCCGGCGCCCCGATGCTCGGCTCGAACCCGAAATTCTCGTACGGACGCTTCCGACGGAACGGCGCCCAACCCCGCTTGTTGATCCACACCCCGAAATTCGGCACCTCGCTCGCGTCGAACGTCACCTCCAGCCGCGCCCCCTCCTCCTCGATCGCCGCGTACCCGCCCTTCACATCCAGAAAGAGCTTGCACGCGAAGCGCTTCGCCACCGCGTACGGCCGCGACATGTCCACCACTCCGGCCGGCGTCAACAACCGCGGCCACACATGCTCCGCGTCCGCGCCGAACAGCTTGATCCCCTCCTCGCTGTACACCCGCACCCGTGCCCCCTCCGGGAGCGTGAGCCGAGTGTCCGAGGTGAGCGGAAAGAGCGGATGCGCACACCAGATGAAGGGGAGCCGCGCCTTCCCCTCGTTCGTCACCGCGTAGCGCATCACGAGCGCACCCGACGGCTCCACGAAGATCGTGCGCTCGAATCGGTACGGCATCCGGCGACCGTGCCAGGTGCACTTCGCACACAGCCCGGACCCCTCGGCCGATTGCGCATGCGTCTCCAGCACGAACGCCGCGCCCTGCGACCAGAGCTCGCCGTGATCGGGGAGGGTCAGCCCGCCGTACGATGGGATCCACGACGGCAGCGTGCACGCACCGACCGTGGGGAAACATTCATCATATCCGCCGCTGTCGCCGCACTCGGCGTACGATGCATCCTCACCGTCGATGGGAAGACGCGGTGGGATGAGCTCGTTGTGCCAGAGCCACTGCCGCCCCGCCATCTCGAGCGCCGTGATCTTTCCGCCCAGAACGGGGGTGATGACCACGCGCGTGTCACCGGCCCGCAGCTCCGCGGAGCCGAACGTTTCGACGTTCGTCTTCTTCACGCGATTGTCGTCGGGTCGATCCCGCGGGTCATGAAGATGCGCGAGACCGCGTCGCCGATCTTGTTGTTCGGCGTGCTCGCGCCCGCGGTGAGCCCCACGCGCACAGGGCCGGAGCCCGCGAGCCAATTCGCGGTCTCGATCTCCTCCGTACGCCCCACCGGCTTGTGACGGATCGTCCCCCGTTCCACATCGAGGCAGCTCGCGTCGGCCACATGGTACGTGGTCACGCGCTCGGCGCACAGCGCGGCGAGCGACATGGTGTTGCTCGAGTTGTAGCCGCCAATGACGAGCATGACGTCGAGCGGCTCCTGGAGCAGCTCCTTCACCGCGTCCTGACGCTCCTGCGTCGCGCTGCAGATCGTGTCGAACGAGCGGAAGTGCTCGGTCACGTGCTCGTCGCCGTGCACGCGCGCGAGGGAATTTCCCACCTCGGCCGCGATGGCGAGCGATTCGCGCGCGAGCATCGTCGTCTGGTTGGCGACGCCCACCTTCTGCAGGTGGACGTCGGGGTCGAACCCCGGCGAGATGGCCTTCGCGAACTTCTCGAGGAACGCGTTCCGGTCCCCGCGCCCTTCGATGTAGTCGCACACCACCTTCGCCTCCGCCATGTCGCGCACCACGAGGTAGTGGTTGCCGGGGTACTTCGACACCTGCGACGCCGTAGCGCGCGTCTCCTCGTGGTAGTGCTTCCCGTGGATGAGCGCGGTGAAGCCATCGCGCGCGTAGCTCTCCACGCGCTTCCAGACGTTGAGCACGGAGCCGCACGTCGTGTCCACCAGCACGCACCCCATGTCGCGCAGCACGGAGAAGTCCGACGTTGTCACCCCGAACGCGGGGAGGAGGACGACATCGCCAGGCTGCACCGCGCTGTAGTCGAAGCCGTTCGGACCCGGCGTGAGGATCTCGATCCCCATCTCCCGCAGCTTGCCGTTCACGTGCGGGTTGTGGATGATCTCGCCGACGAGGACGATCCGTTTGTCCGGGAACTTGGCGCGCGTCTGGTAGGCGTAGTCCACCGCGCGCTCCACTCCGTAGCAGAACCCGAATTCGCGCGCGAGGCGGATGGTCACCGACCCCGCCGTGAGTGTGAAGTCCCGCTCGCGGAGCAGGTCCACGAGGTGACCCGAGTAATCGCTGTCGAGCGTCTGCTGGACTTCCGCCTTGAGACCGAAGCCTTTGCGGAAGTACGTGGAGGGATCGCTGCCAGGCATGGTGCAGGTAATCTAGCCCGATGGATGCGCGAGGGGAAACGCTGGCGGCGCGGCGGGGCGGCGTGGTAAGCTAGTGAGTCAGTGAGTCAGTGAGTCAGTGAGTCAGTGGGTCAGTGAGTCAGTGGGCCAGTGAGTCAGTGGGTCAGTGAGTCAGTGGGTCAGTGAGTCAGAACTGCAGGGAGGAGGGAGAAGGAACGACGAGCGAGGTCATCCCGAACGCCGCGTTATCAGCCCGAGCGTACTGTCATCCCGAGCGAGAGCGAGGGATCTCGCTGGCGGGTCGAGATCCCTCGCTCTCGCTCGGGATGACAAGTCACGCTGCCTGCCACCCTCACCCCGCAGGCTTCTTCTGACTCACTGACTCACTGACCCACTGACCCACTCCCATGTCCCTCGACGAACCCGCGCCGCTCCCTCCCCTCCTTCGTCCACCAGCGCTCCAGAAGGGCGAGGCGATCGGTGTCGTCGCGCCATCGTACGCGCCGCGTCCTGGATGGCTGCAGCGCGGTGTGAAGGCGCTCGAGCGCGCGGGCTATCGCGTGATCCTCGATCCCGAGATCTACGTGAGCCGGCGCTTCAAGCGCGTGGAGGATGAGCGCCGGGCGGAGAACTTCATGGGGATGTGGCTCGATCCCCAGGTGCGCGCGCTGATCGGCGGGACCGGCGGCTACGGCGCGGTGCGGATGCTTCCGTACCTCGAGCCCGAGGTGTTCCGTCGCAACCCCAAGCCCTTCGTCGGCTACTCGGATATCACGGCATTGCATCTCTGGCTCATGCGGCGCGCGGGGCTTCGCGTCTTTCACGGGCCGACGGTGGATGACCTCATCCCGAGCATCCGCGACCCCACGATGGCCTCGCTCCTCACCGCGCTCACCACGCCCTGCCCTCCCACACGCCTGGGACGCGGAATGGCGCGCGTGCTGCGACCGGGACGCGCGACGGGACGCCTCATCGGCGGCAACCTCTCGCTCGTGCAGCAGACGATCGGCACACCGTACGAGGTGGACACTCGGGGTGCCATCCTCTTTCTGGAAGAGACGCGCGATCCGATGTCCGTACTCGACGAGCGCCTCGTCCACCTGCGCGCCGCGGGGTTGCTCCGCCAGGTGAACGGGATCGTCTTCGGTCAGCTCTCCATCGACCGCTCGGAAGAAGATGAGTTCGAGGACTTCATGCTCGACCTCGTCTCCGACCTGGACGTCCCCATCCTCACCGACTTCCCCGCCGGCCACGAGGTCCCGAACCTCACGCTCCCCATCGGCACCGAGGTGGAGCTGGTGGCGGAGGAAGGGACGGGGTGGGTCGGGTATCGGGAAGGGGCGTTAGAGTTGTGAGTCATGGGTTGTGAGTCATGAGTCGTCGCGAGCGAGGATCTCCGAGCGCCCCCCAAGCTTCGTGCTCACAACTACTCATAACCCATAACCCACGACTCACATCCCAACCCCTTCCCACATCCCGAACCACACCCCCCTCTTCTCCATCAACTCCGCCGGACTCCCCGCCTCCACCACCGCACCGCGGTCGAGCACGATGATTCGATCGGCTCGCGCCACCGTGCTCAGGCGGTGCGCGATGACGATTGCCGTCTTGCCGCTCTCCAGGAACGCCTGCACCGCCTGATGCACGTGGCGCTCGGCGAGCGAATCGAGCGATGACGTCGCTTCATCGAGGATGAGAATCTCCGGATCGCGGTAGAGGGTGCGGGCGATCGCGATGCGCTGCCGCTGTCCACCTGACAGATTCACACCATGCTCGCCGAGCGGGGCGTACAGGCCGCCGGGGATCGCGTCGAGCAGCTCGCCGAGTCCGAGCCGCCGACAGACGCCGAGCACCTTCGGGATGTCCGGCTCCAGCTCGCCCGCCGCGATGTTCTCGAGGATGCTCCCGGCGAAGAGATGAATGTCCTGCGACACGACGCCGATCACGCGGCGCAGGCTCTCCGGGCTCACGTGCGCGATGTCGATGTCGCCGATGCGGATGTGGCCGCGCTCCACGGGATAGACACGCTGCAGCAGGGCGGCGAGTGTGCTCTTCCCCGATCCGCTCTCGCCGACGATCGCCGTGAGACGTCCGCGCGGGATCTCGAGGCTCAGATCGCGAAAGAGATGGCCGCGCGAGCCGTAGCGAAACGCCACGTGCTCGAACCGTACGTCGCCGATGAGCGCGCGATCGAGCGTCACCCCGCCCGTCTGTGCCTCGCGCTCCAGGTCCATGATCTCGAACAGGCGGTCGGCGGCGATGAGCGCATCCTGCATCGTGCGGTTCATCCCGATCAACCCCGCCACCGGCCCCGTGAGGTAGCCGAGCAGCGCATAGCACGACATGAGCGCGCCCGGCGTCATCGACTGCCCGATCACGAGATCGGCGCCCACCCACAGTAAGACGACGGTGAACAGCCGCGATGCAACATCCGACGCGTTCGCCGCGAACAGCGCCGTCATCCCTGATCGGTATACCACGCGCAGCAGCCGCACGAAGCGCATCTCGGTGCGCATCGTCGAGATGTCCTCAAGCGCCAATCGCTTGATCGTCGCGACGCCGGTCACCGATTCCACCAGCTGCGCCTCGAGCTCGGCGCCGTGCTCCATCAGCCGTCGCTGGTTCGTGCGATTCACGCGGTTGGTGACGGCGTAGATGATCCCGTACACCGGAATCAGCCCCGACACCACGAGCGCGAGCCGCCACGAGTACAGGCACATGAGCGCGAACGAGAGCGCGACGACCAGCACGTTCACCACGAGCTCGAGCGCGATATCGTTGATGAACGCGCGGATCTTCACCGCATCGTTCACGCGCGAGATCACCTCGCCCACGCGCCGCGTATCGAAGAAGCGCTGCGGCAGCTGCATGAGGTGCCGGTAGTAGCCCATGATGAGCCTGGCATCGATGCGCTGGCCGGTGCGCAGCGTGAAGAGACTCTTCATCGTGCCCACATAGCCGCGCACCACGAGGAGCGCGAGCATGGCGACGCTCATCAGGTTGAGCAGGTTGCGATTGCCATCCACGAGCACGTAGTCCAGGATCTTCTGCACGTACACGGCGGTGGCCAGCCCGAGCAGCGTGTAGAGCAGCGCGCCGACGAGCGCCTGCAGCATCACCGTGCGGTGCGGGCGCACGAGATGCCAGAATCGCCGCGCAGCCGAGACGCGCTCATCGCGCGCGGGGAAGCCGTCGCCCGGGACGAGCAGCAGCAACGCGCCGCTCCACTCCCGCTCGAACTCCGCGCGTGTCCGTTTATGCACGCGCCCGTCGCGCGGATCCATGACGACCACACACTGCTTCGACACGCGCGCCACGACGATGAAGTGGTGCATCCGCTCGCCCACCACCACATGCGCGATGCACGGCGTGGGGATCGCGCGCAGACTTTCCGGCGTCCCCCGCACGCCCTTGGCGTCGAAGCCGAGTGCGCCCGCCGCTTCCACGAGGCCGAGCAGCGTGGTCCCCTGGCGATCGGTGGACGCGTACTCCCGGATGCGCGAGACCGGCAGCGTGTACCCGTATGTCGCCGCCACCGAGGCGAGACACGCCGCGCCGCAGTCCGACTGGTCGCGCTGCTTCACGCGCGCGATGCGGCGCCTCACGGTGCTCGCTCCAGGCGCGCGCCCGGTACGCCTGGCGCGGCGCGCGATGGGTCGAGCCAGTCGCTCACGTCATCGGAGAGCAGCTGGAAGAGCGTGCGGCGCGCGACGAGAAAGTGCGCCTGCAACGTCATCCCCTTCCTGAGCTCGCCCACCACGCCGTTCGGCAGCGAGACGCGCCGGGCATCGAGCGCGCACGTCACGCGGAACATCGGGCGCCCGTCGAGCTGCACGAAGTCGCTCGAGATCGCTCGCACGGTGCCCGTGACCACTCCCCACCGCGTATAGTCGAACGCGTCGATCAGCATCCGAGCGGGCATGCCGACGCGCACCAGTCCGATGTCGCGCGGCGCCACGTACACGTCGGCCACGAGCTCCGTGCTCGGCGACACGACCGCGAGCGGCTCCCCCGCCTGCACGTAGCTCCCGGGCGAGAGGCTCGCCACCTGCTCGAGCGTCCCCGCGATCGGTGCCGTCACCGTGTACAGCGCGCGCTCCTCCCGCGCCTGCTCCTCCTGCGACGCAAGCTGCGACAGCTCCGCGCGCAGCGATGTGAGCGCGCTCTGCCACCGGCCGCGAAATCGCTCGACGATGAGCCCGCCCTGCGCCCGCGCGCGCTCCACCGCCAGCTCGGCGTCGTGCAGCTCGCTCGGCGATGCGAAGCGCCGCGCGTTGAGCGCACGCACGCGGACCAGCTCCTCCTGCGCGCGCTGAAGCGTGAGGTGATTGTCGCGCAGCTCGTTGATGAACTGTCCGTACTCGCGCCGGTAGTCCGCGGTCTCGAGCGACATCGACCACGCGCGGTCGCGCTGCCCAGCGTGATGCGCGACCGGCGCCGCCTGCGTCGCATCGTTGTTGCGCGCGAGCGCCGTGTCGATGTTCGCCAGCCGCTCGAGATCGCGCGCCAACGGCGCCTTCGCCGCGAGTTGTGTGGCAAGGAGCGCGAGCCGGTCGTCCACCGCACTCGATCGAAACACCGCGATCGTATCGCCCGCGTGCACAGACTGGTCGTCGGCCGCCGGCACGCGCTCCACGAGTCCCGCCACGCGCGCGCGGATCTCCTGCTTCTCGATGGCCGGGCGGATGATCCCACCGCTGCGCACCGCGACGCTCACCGACACGAACGGGAGCGCGGCCCCGGCCGCGAGCACCGTGGCCACGACCACCAGATAGAGCGCGTACCCGCCCGATGGATACCGCGCGAGATGCGCCTCGAGCGAGTCCTCGATGCACTGCGCGGGGTAGAGCTGGCGTTGCATGGCAATGCTCCGCACCTGGCATCGCGACGCACTCGTGCGACGTGCCTCGCGGGCGGCGCCGCGCAATCGGCCCCACGCCGAGTCGGCCCGCCGGCGCTACGTTAGCAACGGCGGGCCAGACGACCATCAGCGGATCATTGCGGGAGGATGCGGAGCGTTGCGCTCCGACTGGAGGCGCGTGCTCCGTGCCTCCGCATCAGAGAGAGCAGATGCGGCGCTACGCCGCGTGCCGCGCCTGCGCTGAATCCATGACGAAGGGCTCGATGGCGCGCACCAGCTCGCTCGGGAGCGGCACCTTCTCGAAGCGCGAGCGCGACACGCAGACGAGCACCTGATACGCGGACGCGTGCAGCGTGTTGTCGTCGGCGCTCATCACGTCGAAGTTGATCGTGAGCGACGTGCGCCCCACGTGACTGAAGTAGGTGACGACCTTCAACCGCTCGTCGAGCCGGGCGGGGGTGTGAAATTCGGTGTGCATCACCTTGCGCGGGAGCCAGACGTCGAAGCGTTCGAACATCTCACCGAAGGGAAGTCCCGCCGCGCGGAAGATCTCCGTCTCCGCCAGCTCATAGAAGCGGATGTATGCGCCGTAGCAGATGATCCCCGCGAGGTCGATGTCGCCCCAGCGGACGTATTCGGTGATGACGAAAGGAGTCTTGTTCAGAGGACGATCCGGAGTGGAAGACAGCTGGTCAGGTCGAGCGCGCGTGTATCCCAGGAAACGCGGCTCGGGGTCGATGGACATCGCGAACGAGCGGAGCGACCATTGTCATCGCGTAGGAACAGAGCGACCGTTGTCATCGCGAAGGAACAGAGCGACCGTTGTCATTCCGAGGGAGCGGAGCGACCGAGGAATCTCGGGCCCGGGGAGTGAAAGTCCACCACAGAGACACAGAGACACGGAGAACCGCGAAACAGTATTCAACGCCGTTCTCCGTGTTCTCCGTGCCTCTGTGGTAGGCTCGTCCCGCCAGCATGAGATCCCTCGCTGTCGCTCGGGATGACAGTGCGGCGCTCGGGATGACATCACTGTCGCTCGGAATGACACAATACCGTCAGCTCGTCACCACCGCGCCTCGCGAGCTACGAGTCGCTATCGCGCCTCGCGAGCTACAAGATAATCATCGAGCGTGCGATGCGCGCCGAGGCGAACCAGCCCCGTGTCGCGAATGGCCGATGTATCCCGCTTCGTCGTGTCCTGCGTCGCCGTCGTATCACCTCGACGTGTGGGCGAGGGCGCCGGTCCTTTGACCGCGCGGGGGGATGTCGCGCACGCCGCCGCAAGCAGCGAGCACGCGATGAGAGCAATGAATGGGCGTACCATGATGACCTCCGTGAGTCGTGGGGTCTTCCGTCGCAAGGGGAGTGCCCCCTGCACCGCTCACGGGAGCTCGGGCCAGTACTCGGGAGTGAGAAAGGGTGCCAAGGCGTACATCACCAACACCTCGTACGCGCGCTGTCGATCCATCAGACCGTCGGTGAGTATCCCCACGGCGCCCTGCCCGTGCTTGGTATCGGGCAGTCCCGTGAGCGCGTCCATCGCGTGCCCGAGCTCCGCACCCGCTCGCACGGCGTGCTCCACCACCCGCGGGAGCGGCATGGCGAGCGAGCCGCCGGTACCCATGCGCCCGTTGCGGTCGACGATCACCGCCCACGCGCAGGTGCGAAGCCCGCACTCGCTCTCGGCCACGCCGCCCTCGATCCCGACGCCGAGGTCGGCATCGAGCGCCCCGCGCGCCGCGAGCGCACGGGTACGCGCTCCGCGAATCGTTTCGTCGTCACCCCACGGCTGATCGGGGACGTTCGACGCGACCTGCACGCCCTGAATGGTGGCCGCCGGCGCGAGCGGCGCGAGGACGGCCTCGGCCGCCCGAATCTTGACGGGGTTCGCGGAGCCCACCGCGATCCGCCGCACATCACGAAGTGGCATGGACATGCGCACAAGATACGCGGGTATAGCGTGCTGTCACGCTCGTGTCAGTGATCTGCGTCGCCTTGCCTCACCCGTCGGCGCGGGATACACTTGACCCCCTCGCCTCTTCCCCCCAGTTACGCCATGCCGTATGCCGCTCCCTCCACGCCCGCCTCGCCCCCTGCCCCACCTTTCGCCTTCGTTGGAGAGCGGCTCTGGTTGGACTTCGTCAACACGGACGACGCGTACCGCGGCGTGCGCACCGATGCCCTCTGCGACTTCAACGCGTTGGTCCGCTGGCTGGAGGCGGCGCAACTGCTCGACGCCGAGCGCGCCACCGCGATCCGGCACCGCGCTCGGCAGCAGCCCGCGGGCGCCACGGCCGCGCTGGCCGATGCGCGCCGCATCCGCGCCGCGTTGCGCGCCCTGGCCGAGCGCGGCGCACAGAGCGCGGATGTCCGTCACAACGCCGTCGCCGAAATCAATCGCGTGTTGGGCCGCAGCGCCGGGATGCGCCACCTCGAATCGCGCGCCGATGGCTCCTTCGTGCGCAGCTTCGTCCCCGCGGGCGATGCCTTCGCGGGCTTGATGATCGCCGTCGTCGAATCCGCCGCTGACGCGCTGGTGCTGGGCGAGCTCGCCCGCGTGCGCCGCTGCGCCGACCCCCGCTGTCCCCGCGTCTTCTACGACAGCACGAAGAACGGCCGCCGCCGCTGGTGCGACATGGCGACCTGCGGCAACCGCGCGAAAGCAGCGAGGCATCGGGCGAAGAAGAAGTGAGTCAGTGGGTCAGTGAGTCAGTGGGTCAGAAAAAGCTTGAACGACAAGGAGCAGGCAGCAGAAATGAGAAAGCAGAAAGCAGAAAGCAGAGTGCGGCTCCTGCTTTCCGCTCTCTGCTTTCTGCTCTCTGTCGTTCCTGACTCACTGACCTACTGACTCACTGACCCACTCCCTTCAAGTACCCCATCTCCCTCGCATACCCCACCAGCTTCTTCTGGAGAATCCGGCGGCCGCGGAAGAGGCGGGACTTCACCGTGCCCTCCGGGATGCCGAGGATCTCGGCGATCTCGGCGTAGCGAAGGCCCTGGACGTCGCTCAGCACGACGGCGAGGCGGTACTCCTCGGGGAGCGCGTCGATCGCCCGGGTGATCTCCTCATCCACGAACGAGTCGTAGAAGCTCCCTTCCGGATCGGCCTCGCCCACCAGCTCCACGGCCGGGCGGCCGTCGGCGTACTCCGGGAGCTGCACCTCGTGCGCGTCGATGCGACGCTTGCGGCTCACGAACAGGTGGTACAGGATCGTGAACAGCCACGCACGCACGTTCGTGCCGAGACGGTACTGCTCCCACCGGTCGAACGCGCGAAGCATCGTGTCGGACGCGAGATCCTCCGCGTCGGCCGGCGAACGCGTCAGCTTGAGCGCGAAGCTGTAGAGCGCATCCAGGTGCACGAGCGCCTCACGCTCGAACTGCGCGCGCCGCTCACGGCGGTCCCCCTGCTCCTGAACCGGCGACTCGAGCGTCGCACTTCCAGCAGGTGCGCTCCACTGCTCTGTATTCATATCGATCACTGCCGTTGCCATGGTACTCCTCCCTGGCTCCCCCGCCGATGCCCCTCGTGCATCGACGCGTTACACCCGCGAGTGCTGTGCATGCTCTGGCGCGCCGAGCTCCGTCCGCGCGCGCACGGCGACCGTACGCGAGGCGACGAACCGCTTGAGCTCCGCCGCGATCCCCTCCATTACGTCGATCTCCCGCTTCACGCGCGACATGAGAATCGCCCCTTCGAGCGTGGCGATGATGAAGCGCGCGAGCTGCGGTACGTCCACCTGCTCGTCGAGCTGCGGCCGCGCCTCCCACAACAGCGCCTGGATCTGCGCAGCCCATCGCTCGAACACCACATCGATCCGCTCCCGAAACCCCTCGTGCGAATCGGCCATCTCCGTCACCAGGTTGCCGCAACAGGGGCCGCCACCCAGGCACCCGTGCTCGGCGTGCGTCGCGACGATCGCGTCGATGAACCGGCTCAGCCGATCGAGCGGCGCAACCCGCGGCTCCTGCAGGATCGCGAGTCCGCGCTCCGTGAAGCGCTCGAACTGATACGTGAGAACCGCGTACCCCAGCTCTTCCTTCGATTTGAAGTAGTGGTAGAAGTGCGCCTTCCCGCACAGGCCAGCGTGCTTGATGACGTCGTCAACGGACGTCTGCTGGAAGCCCTGCCGGCTCATGAGCGTGGAGGCAGCTTCGACGATCTGGGTTCGGCGGTCCCTCATGGTGACCGTATATTAGGACCCATCGGTCCAAATGTCAACCAGAGCGCTTGAAACACGTAAAGCATTGCTGTACTGTATATTACACAACTGTTCTCCAATCTCCTGGCCAGCCTATTCAGCTTTATGGTCCACTATCGCGGACCGAGCAGTCCTAATCACTGGGCACTGCCTATCCGTGCCCGCACATGCGGTGCCGGGAACGCGGTGCCTCGTCCGGAACATTGAATGCATGTCCCGTCTGTACGTCCTCCAGCCGCCGGTTCGTCGAAGATGCTCACGCCAATCCCCGCCGGGACGACGCTCGGTTCGGTTTCGCTGACGGTTTCCGACCTCGATCACGCACTGGATTTCTACCAGCGCCGCGTCGGTCTGCACCTGCACGAGCGAGAGGGCGACACGGCGCGACTCGGCGTGGGCGGACGCGATCTTCTCGTGCTCACGGAGCGCCCGGGCGCACCACATCCCCACCGGACCACGGGTCTCTACCACTTCGCGATCCTGCTCCCGACACGCGTCGCCCTCGCGCGAACGCTCCAGAACCTGGCCGAGACGCGTACGCCGTTGCAGGGGCTGTCCGACCATTGTGTGAGCGAGGCGATCTATCTAGGCGACCCCGACGGCAACGGCATCGAGATCTACCGCGACCGTCCGCGCGGTACGTGGACGTACGAGAATGGCTCGCTTCGCATGACCACGGCACCGCTCGACATCGACGACCTGATGTCGGAGCTCGACAGCGGTGATGTACCGTGGACCGGCCTGCCGTCCGGGACGACGATCGGCCACGTCCACCTCCACGTCGCCGACCTCCCCGCCGCCGAGCGCTTCTACCGCGACATCCTCGGCTTCGACATCACCACGCGCTACGGGCCGTCGGCGTCGTTCCTCTCAGCGGGCGGCTACCACCATCACATCGGGCTCAACACGTGGGTGGGCGTCGGCGCGCCGCCTCCGCCGCCGGGATCGGTGGGACTGCGCCATGCGACGATCCAGCTGCCGACCCCCGAATCGCTCGAGCGCGCCGTGGAGCGGATACGTGAGTCGGGAGTGCTGATCGAGGAGCGTGCTGCGGGCGTGCTCGTGCGCGATCCCTCGCAGAACGGGCTGCTGCTGACGACGGCGGGGTAGGGGCATCTTGTCATCCCGAGCGCAGCGAGGGATTTCGTGACGCTGTCATCCCGAGCGCAGCGAGGGATCTCGGCCCACCAGCGAGATCCCTCGCTGCGCTCGGGATGACACCCAGCCTCCGCGTTCAGCGCCCCCGTCTCCTGCGCTTCCCGCCCGGCCGTCCCCGCGGTCGCGCATGTGCCGCCGCGCGCTCGCGACGAGCGCCTCCCCGTCCGCGCCGGCCCGTGTGCCGCTCCTCGGACTCCGCGACTTCCTCCGGCATCCACGGCCGATCGAGCAGCTCCTGGAGCTCGTCGAGCGTCGCCGCGCGAACGGCACCGCGCGGACCGCGCGGTACCACGAAGCGCAGCGGACGATCGAGTGTCGGCAATTCGCTCTCCACCAGTGTGCGCGCCATCTTCTCCGGCAGACGCAGCTTCGCGACGCCGCCCACGCCCTCTTCCACGTCGTAATCGATCGGCACCTCACGATCGCGCACCGCCGTCGTGCCTGGGAGCGCGAGATACCGCTCGCGCTCCGCGCGCGGCACGAGCTCGTCGGGCTCGATGGCCAGATTCGTCGCCCGGAACTCGTCGAGCGAGTTGACGTGCGCCAGCCGATCCTCGTACAGCCGCGTGAGCTCGGGTAACCCGAGCTTCGCCGTGCGTCCCCCTGATCGACGGTACACGCTCCGCAGCTCTTCGATCGCCGCGCGGTTCTGCTTCACCGCCGGATGCCGTGCCTCGAACCGCGCGAGCGCGTCCGCCAACGCGTGCCGCGCCGCCGGCGCGAGCTCCGATGCGAACTCGTCGATCGGCTCGCGGTCGCTCCCCAGCTCGAAGCCAAAGTACTCGAGCCGGCGCACCACCACGAGCGGGCTCCGCTTCCGCCGCGGATCGTACACGACTTCGGGCGCGGTGCGCGTCGCATACTTCTGGATGAGATCGTACGGGATCTGCGTCCCTTCGATGGACGCGCGCGGCACGCCGAACCGATCGGCGAAGTAGCGCAGCTCGCCGGCGATCGCGCCCCAGCTCCCGCACACACTCGTCTTCGAGACACGCGCCGAGTCGCCGCTCGCCGTCTGCTCGTCGATCACCAGATCGAACGGCATGATGCGCGCGAGGAGATCGGTGAACGCGCGGTAGATGCGGTCATCGGCGAGCGAGAGCCGCTCGGGGAGCGGCAGCTCCAGCGCGCGGTAGATGCTCGCCATCCCAAGCGCCGCATCCTCGATGGCCTTCACGAGCACGCCGCGCTCCTCGATTGCCCACGCCTCGATCCCCTCGTCGAAGAGATGGCGCGGAAGCCCGTACACCTCGCCCACGTATCCCGTCTGCCGGTATGCTTCGGCGTACAGGTTGTACGCGGTGAGGTGATCGCTGCCGGGCACGATGAGCCCTTCGAGATCGCGCTCGTCGCGCGTCATCCGGTGCAGCGACTCCACGCCGCTCATCACGGCGAGGTACGGCACGAGATCGTCCTCGGCGTTCACGAGCAGCTCCGCCCATTCGCGCTCCACCGGCATCGCCTCCACGGCGCGGCCGTAGCGCGTGAGGCGCCCGTGCTCGATGATGCCGCGTCCCTCGAGGAACTGGATCGCGCGGCGGTATGCGATGCGATCGAGCGGCACGGGGAGCTCGAGCTCGGACGCGTCCACGCCGAGGTCGGCGCAGGTGATCGCGACGCGCTCCGAGTCGCCGGCGAGCTGGAACTCGGGCGCCGTGGGCTGCAGCGCGAAGAAGTCGATGTCGCGGTCGCTGAGGATGAACACGCGCCCGCCCGCCACGCGCCCGTGCACGCGGCCGGCCATCTGCAGGATCTCGTTCGCGCCGAGGTGCAGCTTCGTCAGCACGTTCCGCCCGCGCTCGACGATCGAGGTGAAGCGCACGTCGTCGATCACGACGGTGTCCAGCCCCTGCACGTTCAGGGC
>DASVCF010000184.1:0-28612 GCA_036381735.1 Gemmatimonadaceae bacterium
ACTCCTCGGCGGCTGCGGTTCCCGCGCGCACGCGCCGGCAGTACCGCCGACTCCGGCTGCCTCCGGCGCTCATGCGCTCGCTGACACCGCATCCCCGAAGGCCGTACCGGCCGCCACGCGGGAGTCGGGTGTCCCGACGCAGGCGCAGTTTCGTCATGTGAACTTTCACGTTGCGCCTGGCATCGTGCTCCGGATTGTCCGTCTGCGCGGCGAGATGCTCAGCCAGCGGCGGGGCTCACCCGTCATCTTCGACGACAAGCACTCGTTCGTCATCCGGATCGCGTCGGCCGAGGTCGGGCTCGACATGCAGAGCCTCGGCGTCCTGATGAACGAATATGTCTTCGCCTATCCCGGCGCACCGCTTCACGATCTGCGTTTCGCAACGGACAGCGGCAAGCTCGTTCAGCGGGGGTATCTGCATAAGGTGTTCGACATCCCGTTCACGATCACTGCGGCGATGTCGATGACACCCGCGGGGTTGATCCGCATCCATCCGGTAGCGATCAAGATCGGCCCGATCCCCGGCAAAGGGTTGCTCGCTACGCTCGGGATCCAGCTCTCCGACCTCCTCGACCTGAAGAAGGCCAAAGGGGTGCGCGTGAGCGGGAACGATCTGCTGCTCGACCCGGTGCAGATTCTGCCACCGCCCGTCATCGAGGGGCGCGTGACGGCCGTGCGCGTGGCACAGAATGAAGTCATCCAGATCTTCGACGACAGCACGGCGCGTCACGAGACCACCCAACCGCTCACGCCGCCCGATCCGGCCGCTCCGAACTACATGTACTTCCGCGGCGGGACGCTCCGCTTCGGAAAGCTTTCCATGGTGCGGGCGGACATGCAGATCATCGATCTCGACCCGCGCGGCCCATTCGAGTTCAGCCTCGACCAGTACAATGCACAATTGGTGGCCGGCTACTCGAAGAACACGCCCGAGCACGGGCTCGAGGTGTTCATGCCAGACGTGGACAAGGTAGGACGCGGATCGACCGGGCGCGGCCCAGCTCGGCCCGGGAGGCGGGGGAGAATCGGCAGCTAGGAATGATACGCGAGGCCGGGTCAGACGGAGGCGACTGGGCATCGCGGTACTGCTTCGGGGATAATTCCGATAGGACTTGTCGGAATTGGCGACGGCGCATATACTCGGGCACAGAAGCTGAGAACGACTCTCAACTCGCGTGCATCTCAACCTTCGCCGACGCTCTCGCCCCGTGGACTCTCTCGCCGTCTGCCGCCGCCTCCGTCACGCCGCCATCGCGTCCCTCGCGTTCGCCGCGTCCATCACGTCCGCCACCAGTGCAGCGCTCGCTCAAGCCGGCGGCGACATCCCGCGCGATACCGTGCGCCAGGCGCCGAGTCGCGATACGGCCGCCCGACTCGCGACGGTCGTCGTCACTGGCACGGAGGCACGTCCGGCCGTGGGCCACCTCCCCGCGGTGCACGGCGGCATCATCTACGGCGGCCAGAAAACGGAGCTCATCACCCTCGACAGCCTGCGCTTGAACCGGGTGCAGGATGTCATGCGGCAGGTCCTGGGGCGCATTCCGGGCGCGAACATCTCCGAGACCGAAAGCAGCGGTTTCCCCTCGAACGGCATCGGGTTCCGGGGGCTCGATCCCACGCAATCGATAGAGATCAACACGCGGCAGAACGGCGTGAACATCGCGGCCGATCTCTACGGCTACCCCGAAACCTACTACACGCCGCCCATGGAGGCCGTCGATCACATCGAGGTCGTGCGCGGCGCCTCGGCGCTGCAGTTCGGCCCGCAGTTCGGAGGCATGATCAACTACGTCATGAAGTCCGGCGCGCCCGATACGCCGCCCACATTCACCGCGCAGGAGACCGGCGGGAGCTTCGGGACCTTCAACTCGTTCACTTCGCTCGGCGGCGGTCGCGGGCCCTGGACGTATTACGGCTTCCTGCAGTACCGCACCGAGCAGGGGTGGCGCGCGAACTCCGACTTCAATCAGATGTCGGCCTACGGCAACGTCGGCTACCGCGTCTCGGACGGCCTCTCGCTCCGGCTCGAATACTCGCTCTTCCGCAACCGCATCCACATGCCGGGCGGGCTCTCCGATGCGCAGTTCGGTAGCGATGCGCGACAGTCGTTCCGCGCCCGCAACTGGCTCGCGAGTCCGTGGAACATCGTGGCGCTCCATGTCGAGAATCGTTTCTCGCCGGAGGTGACGCTGTTCGCCACCGCGTCGGTGATGCGCAGCCAACGCTACCTGGTCTGGCGGAACGAGGACGGCGGACCGCAGGCATCCGACTCCATCGATCCGGCGACGGGCGACTTCGTCCCACGCGAGGTGGAGCGCGAGCGGTTCACCAACGTGACTACCGAGGCGCGACTCCAGGTGGAGCATCGGTTGTTCGGACGCGCGCAGACGCTCGCCACTGGCGCCAGGCTGTTCTCGGGCACGCTCGGTCGGCAGGACGGCGGCCCAGGCTCTACAGGCAGCGATTTCGACATGGGGCTCTACGGTGGTGGCTACGAGAACGATCTGACGTTCGGTACCCGGAACGCGGCGCTCTTCGCGCAGGACCTGATCCATCTGACCGATCGGTGGTCGCTCACGCCCGGTGTGCGTTACGAGATCCTGTACTCGACCGCGCGCGGGCATGAGGACACGAACACCGTGCATCAACCGGCCAAGACGCGAAGCTACCCGCTGTTCGGTGTTGGGAGCGAGTATCTCATCACTCGGTCGACATCGCTCTACGCCAACATCACGCAGGCATATCGCCCGATCACGTACGATTTCCTCACGCCGTTCGCGAGCGCATCCCGGATCGATCCCCACATGAAGGACGCCAGCGGCTACACGGCGGACCTCGGCTGGCGTGGCGACATGGGGCCCGCGCTCCACTTCGACGTCGGCGTGTTCTATCTCTGGTACGACAACCGGATCGGCGTCGTCACCCGGACGGATGCGAACGGGCAGCCGTTCACGGAGGTCACCAACGTGGCCCGGAGCATCCACAAGGGCGTCGAGAGCTACGTGCAGTTGAACCCGCTCGCACTCCTCGGGCGGGATGCATCGCCCCTCGGACACCTCGAGCTCTTCGACTCCTTCGCGTACGTGGACGCTCGCTACGCGGCCGGACCGTTCGCCGGTCATGAGGTGGAGGCCGCACCGCCGATCATCAATCGCGTGGGGCTCACGTACGGGATCGGCGGGCTCGCGACGACGGTGCAGCTGAGCCACACCGCGCGCTCGTACGCCGATGCGAACAACACGGTCGCGAGCGACGACGCCGCGGTCGGCCTCGTCCCCGCGTTCGACGTGCTCGATTGGTCGGGCGCGGTCCCGATTGGTGAACGCTATCGCGTGGAGCTCGGCGTCAACAACGTCACCAACGCGCGCTACTTCACGAAGCGCACGGCCGAGTATCCGGGCCCGGGGATCATCCCGGGGATGGGGCGGAGCGTGTACGTGACGGTCGGGGCGACCGTACGCTGATCGCCCCTGCGTCGATCGCCCTTGCGTCCATCGCCGCACGGTCGGAGAGCACCGACCGTGCGGCCGCCATACCGATCTCTCCTGGTGCCCGAGGAGGCGCCCTCAGCGCTCGAGCACGAGCAGTGTGAAGGAGCCCGGAACCATCGGCGGACGCCGCCGACGTGGCGTCCCAGCCGATTGTGCCGGCATCGGCCCGAACTTCGCGCCCACGGTGTACAGCGCGTGCGTCGTCGGGTTCAGCTCCATGGTGCGCGCACTCCGCATCGTCGGCACGGTCTGCACGACGGTAAAGTGATCGGGCGCATCTTCGTGCACGACGGTGATCGTCCCATCGCCGCCGTTCGAGCTGAACGCGTCGCCCGTCGCCGCATCGAAGCGACACGCATCGACGCCGGAGCCAATGGGCACAGTCGTCACGAGCTTGCCGGCCTTCGCATCGGAGATCGCCATGACGCGGTTGCGGCAGCCGCTGAACAGGCGGTCGTGTGCGACGTCGATCGCGAGTCCGGTGGGCGACTGGCACGGCGCGATCGACCACGTGCGCGTGACCTTCATCGCCGCGGCATCGATCTCGGCTATCTCACCCGTGCTCTCCAGGTTGACGTACACCTTGCCGTGCCCATCGCTGACGCCGAACTCGGGCTTGGCGCCCAGGTCGACCGTACCGATGTTCCGGCCGGTGGCTCCGTCGATGACGCTCGACGACTGCGCATCGCCATTGAAGGTGAAGACGTGCTTCGTGGCGGGATCGAACAGGATGGCGTCGGCGTCCGCTGCGGCCCTGCTTCGCCCCGATACCGCGAGGGTCTTGAGGTCGAACATGACGACCGAGCTGTCGCGTCCCGACGTGGCGAAACCGTGGCCCGACGCGTAGTCGAATGCCACGCCGTGCGCGCCGTCGATTCCGGTGACTTCACCGAGTACCTTGCCGTTGGCGGGGTCGACGACCATCGCGCGATCGCCGCGTGTGATGAAGAGGCGATGGCTCGCGGTGTCTAGTGCGACGTAGTCCCACCCGCCGTCGCCGCCGAGGGTGTAGCGGTTCGCAACATGGTATTTCGCGCCGTGACCCGGCGGCCCAATCTCCCGGCCGTGGTGGGGCGGATGAACATCGAGGGTTCGCGCCTGGGCAGCAGGAAGGTGGAGGAGCGTGATCATCGCGCCCGTGGCGAACAGGAAGTGATGTACCGCCGATCTCGTCGTGGGCATTGACTCTCCGATGAGAGGAATCGCCGAGTCGATCACCGGCCCTTGCTTCGCGCTCGGCTCGCGAGAAACCCTACACGCTGAACCTTACGGCACGGTTACACGACGCGCGAGATCCAGCGGCGGCTGGCGTCCGGTGGCTCGCATACGCGGCAGCGACGGGCAACGCGCGATCCCACACGATTGCGCCGCCGGCCGTCTATGCGATCCGCTCGCAGAGAAAGAGATATTCCCGATTGAGCACGTTGAGCGGAAACCGCAGGAAACGGGCGAGCAGCGGGTGTGATCGCTGGTGCCACGTCGTGGATCGATGACGAAGGATCACGAAGCCGCGGGCCCGCAAGAGCGACACGACCTCCGGAATGAGCAGGAAGTTCGCGTGAGGGTCGCTGTAGCCGGTGAACGTGCGTCCGATCCAGCGCAGGCGATCGTGGTAGTGCTGATGGTTCGTGAATGTGAGGATGAGATATCCCGACGGGGCGAGCGTGTCACGCACGAAGTCCAGAAACGGGCCCGGTTCCCTGATGTACTCGAATATCCCCGAGCAGACGACGGCGTCGAATCGTTTGCCATCGAAGCAGATCCGCGTCTCGTTGAGATCGACGACCTCGAAGTGACTCGGATCATCGAGCGCTCGGATGACCTCCTCCGCGATATCGACGCCGAAGTAGTCGATGGCGCGAGGGAGCACGGAGCGGAGTGTCGCCGGGCCGCAGCCGATGTCGAGCAGCGTGGTGACGGGCCGCGGCGCGGCCTCGACGAGGTCCCGGACCTGACGGAGCCGCGGATGGATCCTCCCGAAATCCTGTGCGCGTCGATTCCAGTAGGTCGCAGCGTCGCCGTAGGGTGCGGTGCGAATCTGCCCGGCGCGATCACCGCTGGACGCGCGGTCCGCTCGCGCGTCCAGCTTCCCCGTGTCGGGGCGGCTGTCTCTGTGCGCATCCATTGGCCGCCACCTTCCGCCGTGGCATCCGTGCGGACCGCGCGCTACCCGCTGGATTCCAGCGGGACTTCGGTACGCATCGGCGGCGTGTCGTCGAAGAAGTTCGGGACGATCGACAAGCGTGCTTTCTGGTTCAAGTGGATGGAACCGCCGGTGGGACGGCGCCTGTGCGCGAGAACGTGACTGACTCGTGACCGCGCAGCGGGACGGTGGCGGTGGTTGCCGCGGGTGTGCCGAGCAGCGTAATCTCCGATCGTCTCCCCGACCCGCCGGGAGCGAACCACAACCCTCGACCAGGAGAGCCGCCGTATGCCGATGGATGTCTTCGCCATGGAGCGCATGCAGTCCACATGGGAGAACATCGTCGCGCGCGACATGAGCGAATCGGGGATCCGCGCCGTGACGCTTCGCGAGCTCATGTCGCTCGGGCTCGACCTCTCGGCGATGCTCGACACGCCGCTCGGCTACAGCCAGTCGAACGGGACGATCGCGCTGCGCGAACGCATCGCGGCGCTGTACCCCGGCGCGACGGCGGATCACATCGAGGTCACCAACGGCACCTCCGAGGCGAACTACGTGATCGCCATGAGCCAGCTCGAGCCGGGCGACCGGTTCGCGCTCGAAGTGCCGAACTACCTGCAGCTGTGGGGCGTACCGCGCGGGCTCGGCGCGACCATGGACACCTTCACGCTGTGCGTCGATGCGACCGGGTGCTGGAGCATCGACTGGGATGCGTTCGAGCGCGCTGTCACGCGGGCAACGAAGCTCGTCTATCTCACCAACCCCAACAACCCCACCGGCAGCATCCTCTCGCGCGCCGACATGGAGCGCATTGTCGCGCGGTGTGATGCGGTGGGTGCGTACCTCATCGCGGACGAGGTGTACCAGGGCGCGGAGCGCGAAGGCCCACTCACGCCGAGCTTCTGGGGGATGTCCGACCGCGTGATCGTGACGAGTGGGCTCTCGAAGGCGTACGGGCTCCCGGGCGTGCGCATCGGGTGGATCGTCGGGCCGCCGGAGATCGTCGCGGAGTGCTGGGCACAGCACGACTACATTACGATCGGGCCGAACAAGCTCTCTGACGCGATCGCGTGCGTGGCCGTCCAGCGCGATGTGCGGCAACGCCTCTACGATCGAACGCGCGTCATCCTGCGCGAGAACGTGCCGGTGGTGGAGGCGTGGGTTCGCGAGCGAAGCGACTTGCTCGCGTGGACGCCGCCCACGGCGACGGCCATGGCGTTCGTGCGCTACCACGGCCCGCTCGCGGGACGGCCGAGTGAAGAGATCGCGACGGCGCTCCGCGAATCGCAGGGCGTGCTCGTGGTGCCCGGCAGCCATCTCGGGCTTGAGGGGCATCTGCGCATCTGGACGGGCGGCGCGAGCGATGTGCTGACCGATGGACTCGCGCGCATCGGCCGCGGACTCGAGCAGCTGGCCGCGCGGTGAGCGGACCGAGCACAATGAGACGCCCGCGCATCAAGCCGCTCAGGGAAGGCTGATGCCGCCGCGCATCGTGCCGCTCGAGGAGATCGAGCGGTCGCTCGACTATCCGCGCCTCTTCGACGAGATCGCCGCGGGGCTCGCGGCGTACTCGGCCGGCGACGTGGTGGTCCCGCCGGTGGGGCACCTCGGCTTCACGGAGCCGCGCGGCGACGTGCACATCAAGTACGGCTACGTGCGCGGCGACTCCGTGTACGTCATCAAGATCGCGTCCGGGTTCGAGGAGAACGCGCGGAAGGGGCTGCCGCCGGGCGACGGGATGATGCTCGTCTTCGATCGCGAGACGGGCGTGCCGCTCGCGATGCTACTGGACGGCGGATGGCTCACGGACGTGCGCACCGCCGCGGCCGGCGCGGTCGTCGCGCGCGCGATGGCGCCGAGCGTGGTGCATCGCATCGGGATCGTGGGCTCGGGCGTACAGGCTCGGCTGCAGCTCGAGCTGCTCGCGTCGATCACGCCGTGCCGCGACGTGATGGTGTGGAGCAGGACGCGCGAGCACGCGGAGCAGTACGCGCGCGACATGGCGGGGAAGGGGTTCTGCATGGAGGTTGCGCCGTCAGCGGATGCGCTGGCGGAGGCGTGCAACCTGATCGTCACGGCCACGACGGCGCGTGTGCCGCTCTTTCGCGCCGAGGCCGTGCGGCCGGGAACGCACGTGAGCGCGTTCGGCGCGGATGCGCCGGGGAAGCAGGAGCTGGATGTGGAGCTCTTCCGGCGCGCCGATGTCGTGGTGGTCGACAGCCGCTCGCAGACGGCGGATCACGGCGAGCTCGCGCACGCGCTGGCCGCGGGGACCGTGGAGATGGCGCGAGTGCGCGAGGTGGGCGACGTGCTCGCGGGGCGCGCGGCCGGCCGCACGAGCGATGCGCAGATCACCGTGTGCGATCTCACCGGCGTCGCGGTGCAGGACATCGTGATCGCGAAGCACGTGCTGGCGCGGATCGAAGGGGTCAGAGCCGATTGATCGGATCGATCAATCGGCTCTGACCCCTTCGATCCTATTTGGCCGCCACCCTCAATCCATCCCGCGCCATCGGCAGCGTGCGCGGCCGCGTGCCGGTCGCCTGGAAGATCGCCGCACCCACGGCGGGCGCGATCCCCATGATCGGCGCTTCGCCCGCGCCGAACGAGGGCTGGTCCTTGCGATCGATGAGCACGACGTCGATGTCCGGCACGTCGCCGAAGCGGGGAACGCGGTACTCCGCCAGGTGCGCGTTGCGGACGACGCCGTGGTCGAAGTCGATGGCCTCGAACAGTGCGCCCCCGATCCCCTGGATGAGCGCGCCCACGATCTGGTTGCGCAGGCCATCGGGGTTCACGACCGCGCCGCAGTCGAACGCGGTGACCGCGCGCACGATGCGCACGCCGTCGCTCGCGCGGTCCACCGCCACCTCCGCGCACGTTGCCACGTAGCCGCCCTTCTCGAAGCCGCCGGCGATGCCGATGCCGTGCGCCGTCGAGTCGCTCGATGGCCGTGCGCCCTTCGACCAGCCGAACCGGTCGGCCGCCGCCTCGAACACGGCGCGGAGCCGCGGATCGTCGATGTTCTTCAGGCGGAAGGCGAGCGGGTCCATCTTCACCGCGTGCGCTAGATCATCGATGTGCGTCTCGCGCGCGAAGTGGTTCGCGGTGGCCGCGAGCGCGCGGTACGAGCCCTGGCGGAGCGGCGACTCGCTCGGGTGGAAGGTGACGCGCTGGTTGGCGATGGCGTACAGCGGGCGGATGGCGGCGGGGCCCGAGTTGTAGTTGTCGAACTGCCACGCGGTGATCGTCCCGTCCTTGCGCACGCCGGCATCGACGTCGATCACGCCCGCGGGGCGGAAGTACGCCCAGCGGAACTCCTCCTCGCGCGTCCACGCGAGCTTCACCGGCTGCCCGGCCGCCTTCGCGAGCCGCGCCGCTTCGACTGCCGCTTCGCCGGTGTGCTTGCCGCCGTAGCCGCCGCCCGTGTCGGGGACGATCACCCGCACGCGCGACACCGGCAGCCCGAAGGCGCGTGCGAGCTCCTCTCGAACGCCGAACGGGCGCTGCGTCCCCGTCCACACGGTGAGCTTGTCGCCCTGTGCATCGTGCGTCCAGTGCGCGATGGCGACGCGCGGCTCGAGCGGTACGTGCGCGATGTAGGCGACGGTGTACGTCGCGCGCAGGCGATGGTCAGCAGCGGCGAGCGCCGAGTTCACGTCGCCCTTCACGAACGGCTCGGTGTTGTTCCAGGGCTCCGGTCCACCGTCGTGCTCGCTGGGGCGTGTACGCTTGAGGTACGCGTAGATGTCGCGCGACGAAGGCTGCACTCCCGCCGCTGGCGTCCACGTCGCGCGCAACGCGTCCACCGCGCGCTGGGCCTCCGCGACACTCGGCGCCACGACACCGGCGAAGTCGCCCTCGCGCGTGACCGTCACGCGCGACATGGACCGCGCGGCGCTCGCATCGAAGCTCATGAGCGTCGCGCCCACCGATGGTGGGCGGAGCACCTTGCCGTGCATCATTCCCGGAACGCGCAGGTCCGACGTGTATTGGTAGCGACCTGTGACTATGTCGCGTGCCCCCACTTTCGGCGCGCTCGTGCCGGCGATGGTCCATCGCTCGGCCGGTGTGAACGCCACGTCGTCGCGCACCGTCTCGGTGAGGCGCTGCCCCGCCGTGAGCTCGCCGTAGCCGATCGAGCGGTGTCCTCGCGGGTCGGCCACGCGGCCGTCGGCGATGGTGAGCGTGCTCCGGTCCACGCCCCACTGCTGGGCGGCGAGTCCGATGAGCAATTCGCGCGCGGCGGCGCCCACCTTCCGCAGCTGCGTCCCCATCTGCGGCGTCGAGCGGCTGCCGAACGTCCCCATGTCGTACGGCGTGAGGTCGGTGTCGCCCATCACCATGCGGATCGACGCGAGCGGCGCGCGCAGCTCTTCCGCCACTTCCTGCGCGAGCGATGTGCGGATGCCCTGGCCGAACTCCACCTTGCCGGTGTAGACGGTCACCACCCCGTGCTCGTCGATGTGCAGCCACGCGCCGAGCTCCTCGGGCGCTTCGCCGGGCTCGTTGGGCGATGGTCCGGACTGACGCCCCTGCAGCGGGAACGCGAAGGCGTTGTGCGTGACGAGCGCGACGACCAGCCCGCCGCCGAGCACCTTGAGAAATTCGCGGCGTGTGGTGCCGTGGCCATCGGTCCGCAGCGTGATCTCACGCAGCTCGTAGCGCTCGGGCTCCGCGGCGCCGGCGTGGAGCGCGGGTGCGTGCGGCGCGTCGGGGTGCGGCGCGCCGACGCGCGGCGTGTCCGCTTCGCGATGCGCGGTCATGGCTGCTGCTCCTGCAGCTGCTGCTCTCCGGTGCGCGAGCCATCGTGAGAGGCCGGCACATGCATCGCCTGCGCCGCGCGTTGGATGGCGGCGACGACGCGCGGGTACGTGCCGCAGCGACACACGTTGCGCTGCATGGTGTGGACGATCTCTTCGCGCGATGGCGAGGGCGTCGTATCGAGCAGCGCGACGCCCGCCATGATCATCCCGGCCGTGCAGTAGCCGCACTGCAGCGCGCCTTCGTCCAGAAATGCCTGCTGCAGCGGATGCAGCCGACCGTCCCGCTCGAGTCCCTCGATGGTGGTGACCGGTACACCCGCGGCGCTCGAGACGGGGGTGAGGCACGAATGGACGGAGCGCGAGCCGAGCAGCACGGTGCAGGCGCCGCACTGTCCCTCGCCGCATCCGGGCTTGGCGCCGGTGAGCGCCAGCTCCTCGCGCAGCACGCTCAACAGACTGCGCGCCGGATCCACATCCACCGAGTGCTGCCGGCCGTTCACGTCAAGATCGATTCGCATGGCTCGATCCTCGGGAGCTCGTGGTCATCGGGCGTCATGTGCGTCGCGCCCCGCGTCGCCCGCGATGAGAGCATAGCCGCTGTCACTCCCGCCTGCCAGATCGGTGCCGCCGGCGCCGGCGCTACTCCATGAGCATGTGCCCGCCGCTACCCTTGGCGCGCTTGACCAGGAGGAGGAGCGGGATCAGACCGAGAATGAGGATCGCGCTCAACACGTAGATCCGCGAATACGCGATCACGCTCGCCTGGCCCATCAGCTGCCCGTCGAGTACCGCGAGCGCGCGCTGGTGGGCGGTCATCGCATCGGCGCCACGGGCAATGAAGCCCTGGGTGAGCGTGTGGATCCGATTCAGGGTGAGCGGGTCGACGAGGCTCACGTGCGACACGAGCACGGCGCGCACCTGCATGGTGAAGCGCGCCAGCAGCGTGGTGATGATCGCGATGCCGAACGAGCCGCCGAGATACCGGAAGAAGTTGTACAGCCCGGTGCCCTGCGGAAGCTCCACCGGGCTCAGGTCCGCGAGGGTGAGCGTCGTCAACGGGACGAACATGAGCCCGAGTCCCACGCCGCGCACGATGAGCGGCCAGAAGAAGTCCGACGCGCCGCTCGCGCCGGTGATCCGCGAGAGCTGCCACATCGCGATCGCGAAGAGGATGGCTCCGATCGTGATGATGACCCGCTGGTCGAGATACTGATCGAGGCGGCCGGCGACGAGCATCGCGACCGCCGTGATGGCGGCACCCGGCAGCAGGATGAGTCCGGTCTGCTCCGCCGTCATGTGCAGGTTCCCCTGCAGGAACACGGGCACCGTGAAGGTGGACGCATAGAGGCCCACGCCCATCACGACACCGAGGAGCGTGCCCACCCACACCCGCCGGTTGCGCAGCACGCGGAAATCGATCACCGGATGTTTGGCCTTCAGCTCGCGCCACACGAGCAACGCGCCGCCCACCACGCCGATCACCGCCAGCGCGGAGATGACGTGCGAGTCGAACCAGTCATCGCGCTGGCCGTTCTCGAGCAGGTACTGCAGCGAGCCGACGCTCACGGTGAGGAGCGCGATGCCCATGTAATCGATGCTGGGCGGGCGGCGCTGATGCTTGGGGTCGTGCACGTAGCTCGCGATCATGATCGCGGCGACGATCCCGAGCGGTACGTTGATGTAGAAGATCCACGGCCACCCGTAGCTGTCCGTGAGCCAGCCGCCGAGCGTGGGGCCGATGGTCGGGCCCACCATGATCCCGAGCCCGAAGAGCGCCATGGCCATGCCGGCCTCCTCGGGTGGGAAGGACTCGAAGAGCACGGCCTGCGACACGGTCATCAGCGCGCCGCCGCCGATCCCCTGCACGATGCGCCAGAACACGAGCGCGTGCAGCGAGCGCGATGCGCCGCACATGAACGACGCGGTGGTGAACATCAGCACCGACGTCACGAAGTAGCGCTTGCGGCCGAAGAAGGCGCCGAGCCATCCCGTGAGCGGGATCACGATGATGCTGGCGAGGATGTAGCCGGTCGACACCCACGCGATCTCATCCAGGCTCGCGCCGAGGTTCCCCATCATGTCGGGGAGCGCGACGTTGACGATCGAGCTGTCGATGACCTGCAGCAGTGCGGCGAGGACGACGGCGAAGGCGATCAGGTACTTGTGCTCGGCCCCGCGCGACGGTGAGGACGCAGGGCGAGCGGGCGGCGTTTCCTCGACGAGGGCGCCGCCGGGCAGCTCGAGGCTGCCGGCAGATGCAGACATGTATATGAAGACAGCTTACGCGGTGATGACTACTGGAGAGACGCGAAGATTAGCCGCGCCACCTAGCGGAAACAACGCTCTGGTACCAGACGATGTTCCCTTCGAATGGTTGCGGAAGCTAATCAAACGATAACGTGCGGAGGATCACCACACATGCCGCAAACGAGCTGATGATGGTGCGACCGGCGCGGTGCTCACGCGACCGACGAGCCGATCACCCGGCCGGCGTGCGCTCGCGCGGCGGCTCGGTGGGCAACCCCGCCTGCAGCCACGCGGCCCAGCCACCCACCAGCGCCCGCGCCTTGGGCCATCCTGCCTGCCGAAGCTCTCGCGCCACCCGGGCGCTTGTGGCTTCGTCCGCTCAAGCACAGAACGCGACGATCGTCGCGTCCTTCGGTACGTCGAGCCGTTGGACGCCGCGGACCGCTTCCTCGGGGGCAAGCCGTATTGCGCCGCGCGCACGTCGAGGATCGCCCGAAAAGGCGCGATCGGTGCGCACGTCGAGCAGCACCACCGGCTCCTTCGAGCTCCACAGGGCGCGCAGATCATCGAGGGTGATGCGCTCGGGTGCCGGTAGCGTGGATGCCGCCGGCACGCGTCCCGCCAAGGCGGTCAGCGTTTCGCGCCGCAGGTAGACGGCGATCGCCGTGCCGTGCACGACGATCGAGAGCACCACCACGAGCGCGGCGACCGCGAACAGATGATCGCTCCCGGGCACGCCGGCGAACACGGGGAGCAGCGCCAGCAGCAGCGTGCTCAGTCCCCGCGGTCCGAACCACGCCACCAGCCGGCGGCTGCGCGCGTCCACGCCGGCTCGGCGCAGGATCGGGAGGTGGAGGATCGGGACGAGCACCGCCGTACGCGCGCCGAGCGCGATGACCGCGAACAGGATCGTGCGCCAGTCGAACACGGTGAGCCCGATCCAGATGGCGGACGTGCCGAGCGCCACGAACGTGAGGAGCAGGAACATCTCGGCCGTCGCGTCGCCGTAATCGAAAAAGCAATCGCACAGCTCCACATCCGTCGCCGCGACGACGAGCCCGGCGGCGAAGGCGGCGAGAAAGCCGCTCCCGCCCACGGCGTCCGCGGCCGCGTACGCGCTGAGCGCGACGCCCAACGCGTAGAGGGACTCGTAGTCACGCCGCATGCCGAGCGTCGAGCGCACGCGGTCGAGTGCGGCGATCGCGATCCAGCCGACGAGTGCACCGAGCCCGGGGCCAAGGAGGAAGAGCCCGATCAGGCTCTGTCCCCAATCGGCCGCCGACGCCTGGGGCACGCTGCTCCCCGTGCCGGTCACGAAGCGCATGACGAGGACGACGATCGGGAGCAGGACGACGTCGTTCATCCCGCTCTCCAGCCGCAGCGCGAGCCGCGCGGAGCGGGGGAAGTCCGGCGGGCGCAGCAGCGCGCGCAGTATCACGGGATCGGTGGAGGCGAGTGCGGCGCCGAGCACCGCCGCACCGGCCGGCCGGAATCCGAGGAGCGCCCACGCGGCGAACCCGGTGAGCGCCGCGGTGATGATCGTCCCCGGCCCGAGCACGAGCAGCGCGAGTGCGCGCTGGTTGCGCAGATCCCCCACGTTCACGGAGAGCGCGTCGCTGAAGAGGACGAGCACCAGCGCGAGCGTGGCGATGACGGCGAGCGTCGCGGAGTGCAGCGGGAAATCGAGAAGGCCGAGCCCGCTCGGACCGAGGAGGAGGCCGAGCAGAAGGAAGATCGCCACCTGCGGCAGCCCGCTCCGCTCGATCAGCCCCGAGAGCAGCGAGGCGACGATCGTGACGATGCCGATCAGCGCGACGGTGACGGTGAAGAGTCCCAGGCTCACTGACTCCATCGTACGACCTCCTCTCGTGCAGGGGATGAGCGCTCGATGCGTGGCAATCTAGCGGGGGCGTGAAGGGGCGGCGGCACCCGATTCGCAGGGCACGAATGATCCACGAGGAGTGTGTCATGGCAGCGAGGACGACGGCGAAGCGGCGAGAGCCGGCGGCGGATTTGCGCGAGCTGATCGCGGAGCGCGACCACGCGGTCGGCCCGGCGAACGCGCCCGTCACAGTGGTGGAGTACGGGGACTTCGAGTGCCCGCACTGCGGGCGGGCGTATCCGCTCCTGCGGACGCTGCGGGAGCAGTTCGGGGACCGGTTGCGCGTCGTCTTCCGCCACTACCCGGTTCCGGCGGTACACCCGAACGCCGAGCTCGCGGCGCGCGCGGCGGAAGCCGCGGCGCTGCAGGGGAAGTTCTGGCCCATGCACGACCGTCTGTTCGAGCAGCAGGCATCATTGAGTCCGGAGCTCATCGAGCGGGAGGCGTCGGCGCTCGCTCTCGACATGCAGGCGTTCCGTGAGGCGCTCGAGTCGCATGAGGTCGCCAAGCGGGTGGCTCAGGACATTGCGAGCGGAGAGATGAGTGGCGTGCACTGGACGCCGACGTTCTTCGTGAACGGGCATCGTGCGGGGTACGCGGAGGATCTCGATTCGCTCCGGCGTGCGGTCGAGGGAGCGTTGGCAGCCAGGTAGCAGCGGTGCCGGCCGTGCAGGTGCTCGCCTCGCCTCGCGTGTCGTTCACCACGTCACAGCTGTCAGTCGCGTCATTTGTGTTGCCCGCCGCGGTGCGGTTGGACAGTTTCTCAAAGGAATATTGGAGAAACTTTGCCACCCCCACGAAGGCGGGCCCATGCATTCCCCATCGGCTTCACTACTCTCGTCACGACGGCGCACTCGGCTCGCGCGCACGCTCGCGCCGGCAGCCGTCGTTTGCGCCGCGATCACCGCCGCGATCGTCGCCTGCTCCGACAACACCGGGCCTACCGAGCCTACGCCGCTCGATCCGGCGCTCGTCGCGCAGGGAATGACCATCTTCCGCTACAACACCTTCGGCGATGAGTCGTTCTGGACCGACACGCTGCACATGAACGACGTGATCGAGTCCGCCGTCGACCCGACCACCGCGCTCTCCGTTGGACTCAAGGTCGACAGCGATTCACTCCCGCCCGCGGTGGTGCAGGGAATTCAGGATGGCTCGATCAGTCTCACCGATCCCGCGACCACCGTGGCGCTCCTCAAGCTCAACGCGGTGGTCGGAGTAAAGGGGACGGTCGCGACCGTGAACGGAAAGGACACGCTCGTGCGGGTCGGCATCACGTGCGCGCTCTGTCATTCCACGGTGGACAATTCGTTCGCGCCGGGCATTGGCAAGCGGCTCGACGGCTGGCCGAATCGCGATCTCAATCCCGGCGCGATCATCGCGCTCTCTCCGGCGCTCACCGCGGCGCAGAAGGCCGTCTACAACTCGTGGGGGGCGGGGAAGTACGATCCGCGCTACAACTTCGATGGCAAGAACGGCCCGCAGGTGATCCCGCCCGCGTACGGGCTCAATGGCCTGCACAGCATCACGGCGACGGGCGATGGGACGGAGATCGCGTACTGGAATCGCTACGTCGGCGTCACGCAGATGCACGGCCACGGATCGTTCGACGAGCCGCGCACCGGTGTGCACGTGGACAATCCGCCGGATGTCATCTCATCGCTGCTGCCCGCGCTGCAGGAGTATCAGCTGAGCCTGTCCGCTCCGCCGCCGCCGGCAGGGAGCTTCGATCCCGCCGCGGCGGCGCGCGGGCAGCAGGTGTTCAACGGTGCCGGCAAGTGTTCGAGCTGCCACACGGGGAGCCTGCTCAGCGACGGCAACGTGCGGCTGCACCCACCATCGGATGTCGTGAGCGAGCCGGAGCCGAACGGCGCGCCGAGCTACGCGTCCCGCAGCGCGACCAAGATGTACCGCACGGCGCCGCTGCACGGCGTGTGGCAGCATCCGCCGTACTTCCACAACGGCATCGCGCCGACGCTCGAAGCCGTCGTGGAGTTGTACGACACGAAGAAGGGGCTCGGCCTCACGGCGCAGCAGAAGGCCGATCTCGTGCAGTACCTGAAGTCGTTGTAGCGCGATGTGGCGTGATGCGCGATGTGGCGTGATGCGTGGTAGCGAGATGTGGCGTGATGCGGATCAGTGTGCCTCGCGCTCGTCCGCCGACGGGCCGTAGAACCCAGGGACCGGCACGTCGTTGAGCCGCAGATACACGGTGAGCTGGCCGCGGTGATGGAGCGCGTGATTCATGACGGCCGTGCGATACGCGGCGACTCTCGGCAGGGTGAAGATCGGGTGCCCTGCCGCCTTGAGCGTCCACGGTTGCATGAGCTGGGCGTCCGTCGCGGCGGCCAGCATCGCGCGCGCCTGTGCCAGGTTCTCGTCGAACAGGGCCAACGCCTGATCGGGGGGCAGCGGTGTTTGCAGCTCGAAGGGCTCGGCGCCGGGAGGGTAGAGGTCCAGCTCGTCGTTGCGAAGGATGCTCGGTAGGAAGCGTGGAAGCTCGGCGAGATGCGTTGCGAGGCGCCCGATAGACATCGACTTCGTGTGCGGTCGCCACGATGTGTTGTCGGCGGGGACGCGTTCGAGTGCCGTGCGCACTCCAGCCATTTCGTGGTCGAATTCGGGCAGCAACGATTCCGCGAGGGACATGCATCCTCCGAGTGTGATGGTTGAAGTCAATTGGTTGAAGTCTATGGCGCGTGCACCGCGCCGCCCGGTCACTGACGGGCGGACGGCGCGGCGGCCGAATCGGCAACGAACGCGAACGGCTGATACACGACCTGCTTCACGAGGCGCCCGCCGAGCGCGGCCGGCACGTATGTCGCGTCGGGGAGCGCGTTCCGCACCGCTTCCGTGAACGCGGGATTCGTGGAGGACAACGCGCCGAAGCTCTCCATGAGTACGTGGCCCGTCGTATCCACCACGAACTCCGCGACCACGCGTCCACTCACGTGCGCGGCGAACAGCGACTCGGGATAGACGGGTTGCGCGCCCTTGCTGGTGTCGGGGTGCGCGGGGACGTCCACTTCGTCCGCCGTGTACACCTTGAGCGATGCGACGAGCTTCGCGAGATCGGATGCCGACATCGTCCGCTTGTACTCTTCGGGCTTCCGCTGGCCGACGCGCGACCAGAGGACGATCACGCCGCACGAGCCGAGGCCGTTCGGTCCCATGAATCCAGGCGGAACTTCGGCGAGTCCGCTGTACACTTCCATGGCCTCGACCGACTCCGGCGATACGGCATCGAGGTCGAACTCGGCGGCAGCCAGCGGATTGCCATCCATCCACACGAGTGGGGCGCACGACTCGCCGCGCATGCGGACCGCATGCTGGATGACATCCGTCGAGGTGATCTGCATCCCCGGGATGCGTCGAAAGAGATCGGTGAGCCGGAGGAGATGCTCGTTCTCGATCTGGTCGCGCGTGAAGAAGTGGCCGACGCTGTGCGCACGCCGCTGGTAGAATCCCGCGAGCCGATCCGAGTAGTTGTGCGCGGTGCCGCGCACGAGGATCGGCGAGAGCCGCCGGGCGACGACGGCGAGCGTGATGGTCGCCTCGGCCGTGGCGGCGGGCGTGACGTTCACCTGGATGGTCGTGGGGCGGAAGCCGAGCCGGCGCGCGTCGATCGTCGCGCGACCGGCGGGCACGCTCGACAGGCGCAGCGTGCCGTGCTCATTGGTCTCGCCGCCCGTCGTGGTGCCGGCCACGCGGAGCTGAACATCCGCGATCCCCGCGCCTGACGAGTCGAGGACGGTGAGCACGAGGGAGCCGGACGGCGCGGTGTCCTGCGCTGACGCGGGGCACGGTACGACGGCGGTCGCGGCGAACACAGCGACGATTCCGGAGACGCGAAACATCCCGCGAGAGATGGGCATGGCAGCCCTCCTGTGGATGAGCTGATGGCGCGGACGCGTCGGTCGCTTCCCACGACGGCACGACCGTCTGCGAGAACCCCGGAGCGGGCGGGCGATGTTCCGGCGCTGCAATTTCGTCACCCGCACGCCCCCGGACGTCAGACGCCCGTTCGGTTCGTCATCGCCCGCCGGCCGCCGACATCTCGCCACCAGCGCCCTGCTCGAAGATGACGTCCACCGGGATCCCCTGCGTCTTCAGTCGATCGAGGTCGTGTTGCAGCTGCGGGCTGATGGCGCCGTACTCCGCGTAGAACGCGCCGACGCCCGCGTAGTCGCCATCACCCTGCAGACGCAGGATCTTGTCGGAGAGCGCGTTCATCGCCGCGCGCATCTTGTCCTCGTTCACACGGTACGTGCCCGTGGCACTGTCGCGCGCGAAAGCGCCATGCTGCTGCAGGAAGTTGAACGTCGCGATGTTCGCGCGTCCGTGCGCGTCCGCGGCGCCGAAGCGCACGGAGCGGAAGAGGCTCGCGAGGAAGGTGATGTCGTTGTCGCGCGCATCTTCGCTTCCGAGCTCGCCCGTCGCGCTCAGCGCGTGCACCATGTACAGCCCGAGGATGTCCGCCTTCTCCTCCTCGAGCGCGCTCGCGCGCTCCTTGAGCGCGTCGCGCACCGTGCCCTTTCCGTTGATGGTGTTCTTGATCCCGAGTCCGTGCGCCACCTCGTGGAACATCGTGTTCTCGAAGAACGCATCGAAGGTGACGTGGTCGAGCTGGTCGCGGTCGAGCAGCACGCCGGCGATCGGCACGAGGATCTTGTCGAACTTGGCGCGCATCACGTTCTTGAGCTGCAGCCGGCGCGTCCCCTTCTCGAGCTGGACGGTCTCGTCGTTGGGCAGGTTGATGGCAATCGTCTTCGCGCCCGCGTTCGCCTGACCGGCGTAGTACACCGCATCGTAGGCGTTGAGATCGGAATCGGTGCCGGGCTTCTCCTTCTTGTACGCGTCGGGCACGGGCAGCCCGCGTTGCAGCGCCGGCAGCATGGTCGCGTACTTCGCGAGGCGCGCGCTCCACGTCTTGTCCTTGATGAGGACGTACGCCTCGTGCGCCGCCTTCGCGCCGACGAGCTGATCCTCGTACGTCTCGATCGGCCCGATGACGACATCGATCGTGTTGTCCTTCATGTCCATCCACGCGAGATCGCTCGGCCGATAGTCGTCGGTGAGCAGCGCCTGCGCGCGCGCCGTGAGGTAGCGTGCGAGGCCGGGATCTTCGGCGAGCGCAGCAGCGTCGCGCAGCTTGGAGGCGGCAACCGTGTTCTCGGCGGCGAACGCCTTGGAGTAGGGCACGGCGATCAGGTGCCCGTGATCGTCGCGTCGCACGAGCGTGTAGAGGCCGCGGAGCGAATCGCCGTGGGCCTTCGATGTCGCGGCCGCCGAGTCGAGCTCGGCCTTCGTCATGTCGCGCGGGTAGAGGTTGGCGCCCGCGGGCCGAGGGCCGACGCCCGGCACGAACGGGGCGAAGTCATCGAGACGGTCCCACGGCCCGTAGTTGATCTCCGCCAGGCGGCGCGTGTCGGTGTCGGCGATCGACTCGAGCAGCGAGTCGCGGTTGCCATACGCCTCCTGCCAGTAGATGGGATCCATGGCGCGCGCGGCGTCGATGAGGAGCGGGATCATGCGCCGCTGCTTCGCGGTGAGCCCGGAGGTGTCGGCGACGAGGCGGACGGTCGTGTATTTCGCGAGACGCTGCTGCACGGTCGGCCCGTGCGCGGCAGTGGCGGTCGTATCCGTGGGGTCCATCGGCTTCTCCCGGTGGCATGCGGCCGTCGCGGCGAGCGCGAGCAGCACGATGCATCGATGCACGAGGCGCATTCAGGTCTCCAGAGGGCGGTACGGCGAAGATAGTGCCCATCGGAACCGATGGTGGCAAGTGACGAAGACCCGCGCCGGCGTGGAGCGGCAGCGGCGCATCGCTACACGCCGCGCACCGGATCACGACGCTCACGGCGCATCATCATTCAGCTCGCGCGTCATCTCGATCATCGTCGGCCGGAACCCGGCGCGGGCGAACAAGCGCTGCGCGGCCGCGTTCCTGGTCGCCGTCGAGAGCACGACCTGGCGTGCCCCGCGAGCGGCGAGCGCCGCGAGCGTGGCGTCGAGCAACAGCCCACCGACGCCGTGCCCGCGATGCGCGGGATCGACCACGATGTCGTAGAGGACGCCGCCCGGGCCGCGCAGCGACATGTAATCCGGCCCTTCGACGCCGGCGTACGTGTAGCCGAGTAGCTGGCCATCCTGTTCGGCCACGAGCACGACGGCGTGCGGCTCGCCGAGCTGGGTTCCGACGAACGACGCGTACGCGTGCTCGGTGTGCGGTGTGGCCGGAATGAAGCGCGCGGGGTCGAAGTCGTGATGCATGCGGACGAGGAGCGCGCCGAGTCGGCCGATGGCCGGAAGGTCGGCTGTTGTCGCGGCGCGGATCGCGACGGCGGGGGTGCCGGTTGGCTGCGTGTGCACGGTTCTGTCGACTGAGTGTGGAAGATGCACGCAACGTGACGGAGGATGAGCGGCATGCGAGTCGGCATTCTCGGTTCGGGGCTGATGGGAGGCAAGCTCGGAACCCTCTTCGCCCGTGCGGGGCACGAGGTGGTCTTCAGCTACTCCCACAGCCAACGGAAGCTCGACACGCTGGCGCGCGATGCAGGGCGCAGTGCGCGTGCCGGTACGCCGCGCGATGCCGCGCAGGATGCGGATGCCCTCCTGCTCGCGGTGCACTGGTCTCGCGTCGACGACGTGTTGCAGCAGGCAGGGAACGTCTCGGGCAACATCGTCGTCACCTGCTCGCTCCCCATGAACGCCGACGACACCGAGCTCGTCATCGCCCACACATCCTCGGGCGCGGAGGAGCTTGCCAGAAGGCTACCTCGGGCGCACGTCGTGGCGGCCTTCAATACGATACCCAGCGAAGTGTTGTTCGACGTATTCGAGACGCGGGGGCGTGCCCATGAACCGAGCCTGGTGTACTGCGGCGACGACGCGGACGCGAAGCAGGTGGCCGTCGAGCTGATCCGGGACGTGGGGTTCGATCCAATGGACGCTGGACCACTGCGAACGGCTCGCTACATCGAACCGTTCGCGCTCCTTGTCGCACGGCTCGCCTACGAGAGCGACGGCGGACCGGAGCTGGCGTACCGGTTCGAGCGGTTCCGCGCGAGCGGATGACGCCCCGACGCCGCACGATCAGCCGTCGCCCGGATCATCGATCGCCCCTGCTCGCAGCCGTCGGGTCGTTCGTCCATCGTCCCTATTGCGCCGGCGTCCGCGTGGTCACGGGCTCGGCGGCCAGCTCCGGCTCGAGCTCGGGCCTCGGTCGCCCGTCGATGCGCGCGAGCAGCCGCCGCGATTTGATCTTCACGCGCTCGACATAGAAATACGGATACCACCACGCGATGGTCGCCAGCCGGTCGAGCGCGTCGCCCCACCGTCGCTCGTGCACCGCGGTGTGAAACTGGTCGATGAAGATCTCGCCCACGCGCTCCTGCACGCGACGGAGTCCCTGCTTGCGCGCCGACGCGTAGCGCGGATGCCGCCGCAGATGCCGCTGCGAGCGCAGCACCTGCACGATCGACGTCATCATCGTGATGTCGTTCAGCGACATGTTCTTTCCATGCCGCCGGTACTCCGCGATCGGCTCGTCGTACAGATGAAAGCCGAAGCGCTGCGCGAGGCGGATGTCCATGTCCCAGTCTTCCGCGGAGCGCAAGGACGTATTGAACCCGCCGCCCACGGTTTCGATGGCGGACCGCCGGTACATCACGGTGAGCGGATAGATCCGGCAGTGGTCGATGAGCATCTGCGCGAAGAAATCCGGCGCCTCGAGCTGATACGGCTGCCAGAGCCACATGAGGCATCCATCGCGGTCGATGACGTGCATGCGTCCCGCCGTGAAGGCGCAGTCGGGGCGCGCCGAGAGATGCTCGACGCCGCGTTCGACGGCGTGCGGCAGCAGGCGATCGTCGGAGTCGAGGAAGATCAGATATTCGCTGCTCGTGTTGCGGATGCCGGTGTTCCGCGCGGCGGAGAGCCCTTGATTGCGCTGGCGGATGTAGCGGACCTCCGGGTAGCGCGAGGTGACGCCGGCGACATCGTCGGGCGAGCCGTCGTCGATCACGACGATCTCGGACGCGGGGTGGCTCTGCGTGAGTGCGCTCTCGATGGCGTCCGCGAGAAAGTGGGCTTGCTTGTAGCACGGAATGACGATCGCAACGCGCGCGTCTGGCACCGGTCGACTCATACTGCGGGTCCTTCGCTCCAAGGGTGTCAGCGGTGGTTCACCGAGAGCGGTACTCACGAATCATGCCGCTTCCTCGACTGCCGTTGGATCTCCATACGCGTCGCATCATCACCTACCCGCTCGCGGGATGGAGCACGTCGCGCGTCTTGCGCACGAGCCGCTCGAAGACGCCGCGCGGGTAGTGCCGCAGGAGGACGGCGATGCGCCAGAGGGCGCGGTGCCACGCGCGCTCGCGCAGCAGCCCCCGCGTCTGACTCACCAGCTCGCCGCCGTAGTAGTCCTGAAAGAAGCGCAGCCCGCTCTCGAGCGCGGCCTCATCGTCCGCCGAGCCGCGGATGTACGGACGCTGCGCACGCAGCACGGTGAGCGTCGAGCGCAGCATACGCGCCGGGTCGTGCGAGAGGCTGCTCTCGAACCGGTTGTAGCGACGATACTCGGCCACCAGCGCATCGTGCGCGCGCGTCGGATACTGACGTGCGATGCGCAGGAGAAGCTCGTAGTCCTCCGCGCACCGGAGCCACGTGATGAAGCCGCCCATCTCCTGGAGCACATCGCGGCGGAAGAGCACGGTCGCCGTCATCTCGATGTGATTCCACCCGAGGAGCGTGCGGTAGAGCCCGCCGGTCTCCGGTCCACGCGTGCGACGCGAGAGCGGCGTGCCATCTTCGGCGATGAAGCGGAAGTTGCCGTAGACGAACCCGCACTCCGGGTGCTCGGCAAAGCACGCGGCGCCGGCGGACAGCGCCTCCGGAAGCAAGCGGTCATCCGCGTCGAGAAAGGCGACGTAGGTGCCGGTGCTCGCGGCGAGCCCCGTATTCCGCGCCGCGGACACGCCCTGGTTGGGCTGGCGCAGATAGCGCACGCACGGGTACCGGGCGGCCACCGTCCCCGCCTGATCCGGCGAGCCATCATCGACGACGATGATCTCGCGATGCGGATGGTGCTGTGCGAGCACACTCTCAATGGCCTGACCGAGGAAGCGCGCCTGCGCGTAGCACGGAATCACCACCGAGACGAGCGGCAGCGATTGCGCGTCCGCGGTGGTCGGTTGCTCGGTCACCATCCGGACGCGGGCACGACGCGCTGCGACTCGGCGTCCGGGCGCGCGGCGCTCGTACAGGAGAGCTCGATGTCGGCGACCCCCTGGTACGTGCGCGTTTCGGCGATGCCGAAGACGCCCGCGGGCGCGAGACGGCCGAGGTAGCTCTGGCTCGGATTGTGGAAGACGTGGCACTCGACGTGGTACTGGCCCCGCGCGAGGTGCGGCCGGAACTCGAAGTCGAGGTGGAAGCGGTCACCCGCGCTCACGGTCGAGAGACCCACCTCGGATGCCTGCACGCCGCCGTCGTAGACGACGCCGTTGTCGGTGGAGCGGTAGAGCACGAAGCCGAAGTGGAAGTCCGTCGTCGGCTCGCGGGCCACGTAGTCGACGCCGAGGCGCAGCGGCGTGCCGGGCGCGACAGTGGTGACCGGGGCGCCGCTCGCATCCGTGAGCCGCGCCTCGAGCACATCGATCGGCGAGCCGGTGACGTTCGTGTGGCGCGTCGTGGCGGAGCCGAGGTACGCAGCGATCACATCCTGCACGGGTCCGTGCGCGCTCACGGCGTTCTGCACGAAGATCGCGCGCTCGCAGAGCATGGATACCTGCTGGAGGTTGTGCGAGACGAAGACCATCGCGACGCCGCGCGCCTTGAACTGCTTCATCCGCTCCATGCACCGCTCCTGGAACGCCATGTCGCCCACGCTCAGCACCTCGTCGATGATGAGCACGTCCGGATCCAGGTGCGCGGCGATGGCGAAGCCCAGCCGGGCCTGCATCCCGCTCGAGTAGCGCTTGACCTGCGTGTCCATGAAGTCGCCGAGGCCGGCGAACTCGATGATCGCGTCCATCTGGCGCGCGATCTCGGCGCGCTTCATTCCCATGATGGCGCCCTGCAGGAATGCGTTCTCGCGTCCGGTGAGGTCGCCGTGAAAGCCGGCGGCCACCTCGATGAGCGCGCCGACGCGCCCGCGCACCTCGCTCCTCCCGCGGGTGGGCTTGAGGATCTTGGTGAGCAGCTTGAGGATCGTGGACTTCCCCGCGCCGTTCGGGCCGATGATGCCGAGCACTTCGCCAGGGCACACGGAGAAGGAGACATCGCGGACCGCCCAGAAGTCTCCCTGCGCCTCGTTCAGCTCATCCGTGCGCGGCCGCGCCCGGCGCAGCATGCGCTTCGTCAGCGCGGGAATGACATCGCGCAGGCTGTCATCGTACTCGCCGCGCCGGAACTTCTTCCAGACGTGCTCGAACACGATCGGTGGCGTCGATGCGTCAGATGCGCTCCGCAAAGGCGAACTCCATACGGTGGAAGGCGAGCATGCCGATCGCGAGGATGACGAACGACAGCACGGTGGCCGCGGCGAACGGACGGAGGGCCGGCAGCGTGCCGTGGAGGAGCACCGCGCGATAGCCGTCGATGATCGGCGTCATCGGATTGAGCGAGAGAATGGCCGCGAGCCGCCCGCCCACACGGTCGATCGGATACACGACCGAGGTCGCGAACATCCACACCGTGATCACGACGCTGAAGAGGTACTTCACGTCGCGGTAGAACAGGTTGGCCATCGACAGCAGCAGCGCGATCCCGATCGTGAACGCGATCTGCACCAGCAGGATCACGGGAAGGAAGAGCACCGCCCACGTCACGCCGATCCGGTAGTAGACCATCATCGCGATGAGCACCGTGAACGCCACCAGGAAATCGAACAGCGAGACGACCACGGCGGAGATCGGGAAGAGCTCGCGCGGAAAGTAGACCTTGGTGACGAGCGAGCTGTTCCCGGTGAGCGACCCGAGGGCGAAGCTGAGCGAGGAGGAAAAGAAGTTCCACGGCAGCAGCCCGGCGAAGGCGAAGATCGGGTAGGGCACGCCCGTATCCAAGCGCGTGACGCGGGTGAAGATGACGGAGAAGATGATGGTGTTGAGGACGGGCATGAAGATCGCCCAGCCAAAGCCCATCACCGTCTGCTTGTAGCGGAGCAGGAGATCACGGCGCACGATGCTCGCGAGCAACTCGTGATACTCGATCTGTTCCTGCGCGATCTCGCGCAAATCGCTGCCTAGACGCGAGAGAGTGTGCGGCATCGCAACTGCTGAGGGTGACTGCGAGATGCTTCCATGACGGACGGATCATGCATGAGGCAGGCTCCGTGCCGCCATGCGGGACCCGGCGTCGATGTCGACGCGTGGCTGATATCGACGGCTGCCGCGTCAGCGCGGCACCTTCGCGGGGTAGGGGCGGCGCAGCGCGTATGCGCGGTAGAGCTGCACGTCGATCACCGCATGTCCGGCGCGATGCAGCACGACGGGATCCAGCGGCTCGATCCGTGCGAAGTAGGGCGCGTACGTCGTCCGCGCATCGAAGCGGCCATCATCGAGCGCCACGAGGAGCGCGTCGTGGCCGACGAACGCTCGTGCGTCGCGCAGATAGTAGAACTGGTGCGGATCGGTGTTGAAGCAGAGCACCGGAACGCCTGGTCCGAGCGCGTGCGACACCTTGCCAGCCTGCACCCAGCTCGGCACCGCGACGAACAGTCCCGGCTCGTCGAGCAGATGCCGACGTGCGACCGCTCGGCGCAGCTCGGTCCAGTCGAGCGCCTGGAGCGTGGGGTCGCCGCGGCGAAAGAGGGCAGGGGCGGCGCGCGCGATCCACCCGGTCGCCGTGTCGCTCGCCAGCACGATGACGAGGACGACGAACGCCGCCGTCGAGCCGACGAGCCACCGTCTGGTCCACACGCCATCGCGCGCCAGTCGAGCGGCGGTCGCAGCGCCGAGGATCGGCAAGAGCATGAGGTACCCTGGCGCTTCCCAGTGCGGCAGACCGGGCGAGCCGCCGAGCGTGATGAGGGTGAACAGCGCGATCGGTCCGATCGCGAGGCAGCAGAGGAGCCAGCGAGCGCGATCGCGCGGGCCGCGCGCAAGCGCGGCGACGAGAATCCAGACGAGCGGCACCCAGATCCACGGGAGGAGATAGCCCGCCTGGCCGCCGAGGCTCTGCAGGAGCGGTGTGACATGGAGCCCGTGCGACGCGCCGCGCGCGCCCTGAAAGCGAAACGAGACCCACCCGTGGCGCGCGTTCCAGAGGAGCACCGGTGTGAGGAGCACCGCCGCGATGGCGACGCCGATGTACGGCCCGGGGTGCCGCAGCCAACGTCGCGCACCGGGAGTCGTGATCACGAAGAGCAGCGTGCCCGCCGCGAGGAACGCGCCGTGGTACTTGGAGAGAAGCGCGAGCCCCATGAACAGGCCGGCCGCGGCCCACCATCGCGTGGCGTGTACCGTAGGCGGCTCGTCCACGAGCACGCGCGCGAGGCAGAGTGTGGAAGCCAGCATGAAGAACATGAGCGGCCCGTCGGGGAGCACCCAGCCGCCGGTGCTCACGCTGAACACGGGCGCGATGTTGAGCAGCAGAGCGGCGTAGACGCCCGCCCATTCGCCGAACAGCCGCGCGCCGAGCCGGAACATGAGCCACGCGGTGCCGGCGAAGAGGAGGATGAACGGGAGGCGCACGATGACGCGCTGCTCGCTCCCCGCCAGTCGCGCCGCGGCGCCCGCCATCCAGAAGGAGAGCGGCGGGTGATCGAAGAAGCTGAGGCTCGCGTGACGCGCGACCGACACGGCGTACGACTCATCCACGCCGAGCCCGATCACGGCGGCGAGGCCGACGCGCGCGAGGAGGCCCAGCACGATGATCAGAAGGACCAGGCGTGCGGGGCGTTCGACGGAGCGCTGCTGCGCGGGCCGAGTGCTGACGGCCGGCGTCGCGGTGGTCATGGGACGCTCCACGATGTAGCGGCCGGCCGGACACCTGATGCATGTTCTCCGTCGGCGTGCACTGCTGTAATCGTATTGTTAGGTCACCAGGCTACGTTTTCTGCAGCGCACGGATCGTTCCCTCCGGCGGGCCGCTCGCGAGCTGGCGGCCTCGGCGGCCGGCGCAGCGTGGCGAGCCGTCGCACGGGGCAGGCGCTACTCCCGAATCATGCACATCGATCTCCACCATTCATCGGTTCTCGCGCGTGCGGCGTGCATCATGGTCGCGGGCGCGCTCGCGCTCCCAGGGCGCGCCGCGGCACAGCAGCCGATCACGCGGCAGGCGGCCGCCGAGTCCGCCCTCACGCACGGCGCGGCGGCCGCACTGGCGCGGGCATCCGCGACGTCCGCGCGGGCGCAGCTGCGCACGGCACGCGCCTATCCGAACCCGGCCTTCTCGACGAGCTACTCCAAGGATGCGCCGCAGTACCACGCGCTCCTCGACATCCCGGTCGAGCTGCCGTGGCTGCGTGGCGCACGCATCGGCGCGGCCGGCGCGGCGGACGTTTCGGCGCAGTACACGTTCGAGTTCGCTCGCGCGTCCATCCGATACGATGTCGACACCGCGTACACCAAAGCGCTGGCCTCCGCCGCGCACGCGCGCCTCTCGCGTCGGAACGCGCAGGATGCCGACAGTCTGCTCCGGATGGCGACCATGCGCCGCGACGCGGGCGACGCGAGCGAGCTGGACGTGCAGCTGGCGACGGTGAATGCCGGCGAGCTGGAGGATATCGCGCTCGCGGACTCACTCGACGCGACGAGCGATGTGCTCCAGCTCCAGCGGCTCATGGGGCTTCCCGCCGACACCGTGACCATCGCGCTCGCCGATTCGCTCGCGCTGCCGGTCGTGGCTGATCCGCCGGCGGGTCGGGCTGCTACGACGAGCCCCGCCGCGGCGGGCGACGCCCCGACGCTCCAGGTCGCCGCCGCGAGCGCCGCACTCCGCTCGGCCAACCAGAGCCTCGCGCTCGCGCGCGGGAGCGTGTGGTCGGCGCCGTCGCTGCAGGTGGGCTTCGATGCACACGATCCCACTGGTGCGGAGACGGGGCTGCTGCCTACGGTCGGACTCTCGCTCCCGCTCC
>DASVCF010000185.1:0-7719 GCA_036381735.1 Gemmatimonadaceae bacterium
TGGCAGCAGACGTGCGAGGGAAGGGAAGGTGTGCGGCGCCGAGTCGGAGCTCCGACTCGGCGCCGCACACCTTCCCTTCCCTCGCACGTCTGCTGCCAGCCGATTACCGAGAAGCGGGGTCTCGCCTCGGGGATCCGCCCCTACCTGAGCATCGTGCTCGCCGAGTCGATGAGTGCCGCCTCGCGATTGAGCACCTGCGCCACGCGCTCGATCTGCTGCTGTGCACGATCCCACTGATCGAGCTCGATCGCTTCGCGCACGCCGGGCATCGTCTTCGCGCCGTACCCCGTGTAGACGCCCGGCGCGTAGAGCGTGTGGATGTACCACGGGCGCCCCGGCAGCCCGGCGGAGTCCGTGAGGTCGCGCTCGCTCCGCATTAGAAGCGCATTGATACCATTAGCGGCCGGCGGCGCGGCGTTGCTGCCATCTGCCGCGTAGCGCGACTGCTGCATGGCCCGCGCGTACGCCTGTGCGCTGGTGGTGAGCGTGGCGACCGCGTTCTGCAGCGGCGCGAAGTTGAGGTACGGTGGAACCGCCTGAACCTTCGGCGGGACCGTCGGCTCACGCGGGTCCGCGGTCGCCTTGAACACCCCCTGGGCGATCTCCGCGTTCTGCCGTTGTGCCTCGGCGCGCTCCTGGTCGAGCAGCTGCTGCACCTGATCGGTGTAGTTGCTCACGGTGCGCGCGAGCGCGGTGAACTCGAACGGGAGCACGTCGGCGTCGGCCAGCCGCATGATCGCCGTACCCGCCGTCTGCGCGAGCGCGCGACCGTAGACGAAGCTCGTGTCCGAGAAGTGCGTGTACCAGTAGAAGTCGTCGTAGATCGAGTGGTAGACGCCGCCGTCGTTCTCCCCGCCGAAGCCGAGGTTGAGCGTCGCGATCCCCAGGTGCTGCAGGAACGGCGTGTAGTCGGAGCCCGTCCCCAGTGCGCCGATGGGGAGGTCGCCCTGCGGGGCGGATGACGGCGACGCCCCGTTGCCGCCGCGCTGTCCGTTGCGCCCGCCGCCCTGCTGTCGGCGCAGCCAGTCGCGCTTCCACACGGAGAGCTGCGTCTCCGGATCGGTGATGTCGCGCGCGACATCGTTGATGAAGTGCTGCAGCGTGTGCGAGCCCGACATGCCGAGGTAGCCGCGGCCGTTGCCATCGCTGTTGATGTAGGCGACCGCGTGTTGCTGCAGCTCCGCGGCGTGTTCCTCCGCCCACTCGGTGGAGCCGAGGAGCATCGGCTCCTCGCCGTCCCACGCGGCGTAGATGATCGTGCGCTTGGGGCGCCATCCCTGCTTGAGCAGCGCGCCGAACGCGCGCGCCTCCTCGAGCATGGCCACCTGCCCCGAGATCGGATCGGATGCGCCGTTCACCCAGCCGTCGTGATGGTTTCCGCGAATGACCCATTCGTCGGGCGCGCTGCTGCCGGGAATCTTCCCGATCACATCGTAGATCGGCTTGATGGCCCAGTCGAACTTCACGGCGAGGTGCACCTTCGCGGGGCCGGGGCCCACGTGATAGGTGATCGGGAGCCCGCCGCGCCACGGCTCGGGGGCAACGGGTCCGCGCAGCGCGGCGAGCAGCGGCTGCGCGTCGCCGTACGAGATGGGGAGAGTCGGGATGCGCGCGATGGACTTCGCTTCGGAGAGCGGGAGCCGCTTCGCGTTCTTGTCCGCGCCCACGCCGGGCGTGAGCGGATCGCCGCCGTAGAGCGGCACATCCATCACGCTCCCGCGCTGCACCCCCTGCGACGGGCGCATCGGCCCAACCGGAAAGGTGTCGCCCTGCACGTAGCCATCGTCGGCGGGATCCGAATAGATGATGCACCCGATCGCACCGTGCTCGGCGGCGACCTTGGGCTTGATCCCGCGCCACGAGCGCCCGTACTTCGCGATGACGATCTTCCCCTTCACGCTGATGCCGAGCCGGTCGAGCTGGTCGTAATCCTCGGGAAGTCCGTAGTTCACGAACACGAGATCGGCGGTCACGTCGCCATCGGGCGAGTACGCGTTGTAGGTGGGGAGCTGCTCCTTCTGCTGCGACGACGTCGGATCGCCGGGGACCACGGGCTCGTGCAGCTTCGCGACGTAGCGCGTGGGCGCGACGAGCTCGAGCACGCGCTTGGTCGGCGTCGGGAAGAGGACGTCGAACTGTTCGATGTGCGCGTCGAACCCCCACTCCTTGAAGCGCGCGAGGATCCACTCGGCGTTCTGCTTGTCGTAGGGGGAGCCGACGTGATGCGGGCGCGCGGAGAGGAGGCGCATGTGCGCGCGCAACGTGTCCGGCTCGGGGATGGCGCGGAACTTCGTCTCCCAGTCGAGCTCTTGCCGAGCAGTGGCGGCGGAGTAGCCGTCGAGGTGCTCCGTCGGATTCGGCCGCCCGGCGCCGATGGACAGGAGCAGGACCGGGACGAGCGCATAGCGGAGGACAGCGTGCATCGAGACCTCGCGATGGGGTGAGTGCACTTCCCTTATGATACGCCTGTCATCCCGAGCGGAGCGGGGGATCTCGCTGGCGGGCCGTTGGAGCGGCAGCGACCGAGGAATCTCGGAGCGGCAACCGAACAGCGGTTCACCACAGAGACGCGGAGGACACAGAGAACGGCAGTAAAAAAAGCTCTTTGCCGTTCTCCGTGCCTCTGTGTCTCCGTGGTGGATGTTCACTCGCCGGGCCGAGATCCCTCGCTGGCGCTCGGGATGACACGCGGTGCTCAGAATGACAAAGCGGCTCTCATCCATGATGAGAGCCGCCCCTATGCTGCAGCGCAGACATGCGTCCCGCAACCACTGCGCGGGAACGCGCCGCGATTACCGCCCGACGGCCTCGGCGAGCGGCGCTTCGACGAGCGCGTCGGCGCGCGACGGCACCTCCCAGCTGAAGCCGCCGGTCGACGTCGGGGTGCGACCGAAGTGTCCGTAGGCCGCGGTCTCGTAGTAGATGGGGCGCAGGAGCTCGAGATCGCGGATGATGCCGAACGGCGTGAGATCGAACGCGCTCGCGATGCGCGCCTCGAGCTCGGCGCGCGGCACGCGCCCCGTGCCGAACGTCTCGACCATGATGGACACCGGCTGCGCGACACCGATCGCATACGCGATCTGCACCTCGCATCGATCGGCGAGCCCGGAGGCAACGACGTTCTTCGCCACCCACCGCGCCGCGTACGCGGCGGAGCGGTCGACCTTCGATGGATCCTTCCCGCTGAACGCACCGCCACCGTGCCGCGCCGCGCCGCCGTAGGTGTCGACGATGATCTTGCGGCCGGTGAGGCCGGTGTCCGTCGCCGGCCCGCCCTCGGTGAAGGCACCCGATGGATTCACGAGCACGCGGTCGCGCCACTCGGGGGTGAGCAGCTGTTCGGGGATGACGGCGGGGAGGACGTCGTCGATGATGTACTCGCGGATCGTCGCCTGCGAGGCGTCGGGCGCGTGCTGTGTGGAGACGATGATGCGCGTGACTTCGGTGGGGAGGCCGTCGACGTAGCGGATGGAGACCTGCGACTTGGCATCGGGGCGGAGCCACGCGATACCGCCCGTCTTGCGCCGCTCAGCCAGCTCACGGACGATGCCGTGCGCATAGGTGAGCGGCGCGGGCATGAGCTCCGGCGTCTCGCGCGTCGCGTAGCCGAACATGAGGCCCTGGTCGCCGGCGCCCTGCAGCTCGGCGGCCTGCTTGCCATCCACCGCGCACCCGATCTCCGGCGACTGCGGCTGCAGCCGGATGTCGAACGTGGCCGTGCGCGCCCCGAAGCGCGGATCGAAGCCGGTGTACCCCGTGTCGGTGATGACGCGGCGCGCGAGCTCCTCGATTTCCTCGGGGCGTACCGGGGCCGTGCATCGCGTCTCACCGGCGACGACGACGTGGTTCTGCGTGACGAGCACTTCGCACGCGACGCGCGACCGCGGATCGCGGCTCAGGTGCAGGTCGAGAACCGCGTCGCTGATCCGGTCCGCAAGCTTGTCCGGGTGCCCTTCGGACACCGACTCGCTGGACAGGGTGTAGGAATCGCCGGTACGCTGCGTCATAAACGGTTTCCTGTGCGTATACGTAAACGAAAATGCCCGGCAGGCGATGGTCGCCCCCGGGCTGTCGATACAGTTCACGTGAGCGGTTTAGCGGAATTTCTAGAGCGGCCGCAATCGCTACAAATCGCCGCGAACAGTTGTACTCGCAAAGTACCGCGGAGGCCGCGGATGGTCAATGGCCGCGGATGAGAGCCGAGCCGTGCCGCGGAGGGCCACGGATCGACTCCGACAGGCGGCCTGGTGAGCCGCGGATGACTGCAACAACAACGGCGGAACGCGGATGACGCGGATGAAACGCGGATCGATCGCGACCACCGAGAGGCTCGGGACTCGAAGGCCTGAGAAGAATTTTGTGGGGGGGATAAGGCGAGGGTTGGGGTGACCGAGGCGCGCCTCGCGCGGCCGCTGGGCTAGCCGTAGTACGGTTCGGCGCCTGCCTGGGTGCGGGAGGCTCACCCCGCGCACCCCCAAAAAATCAGTCTGCCCCGGCGGGTCGGAGTTCTCGCTCTGTCCCGATCGATCCGCGTTTCATCCGCGTTGATCCGCGGCTGCGATTGCAGTTGCCGTTGCTGTTGCAGTATCCAGCGGCCCTCCGCGCCAATCCGCGGTTCCTTCGTGTCGTCATCCGCGGCTCTTCGCGGTTCATGTCTTTGTCGCCCGTCCGCGGCCCTCCGCGGTCGCATGCATGGAACTCGGTGAGAGCCGCACTGGTATGTTTCGTACTTCCCGCGGTTGCACGTCGATCCGCGGCCCACGACGGAGAGCTCGATGCTGATCAGGAAACCGACCGACATCCCCTCGTCCGAGATCACGGACGAGCACGTGTACCTCAATCGACGGCGGTTCATCGCGCGGGCGGGCGGGATCGGGCTCGCAGCGGCGGTCGGGCTCGCGGCGGCGCCGCTGCTCGCGTGCACGGAGCGCGATGCGAGCGCGAGCGACGGAAAATCCGCGGCCGATCCAGGGGACAAGCTCACGCCGTACGAGGACGTCACCACCTACAACAACTTCTACGAGTTCGGTACGGACAAGAGCGATCCGTCGGAGAACGCGAAGAACTTCCGCACGCGGCCGTGGTCCGTGGCCGTCGAAGGGTTGGTGAAGAAGCCGGCGGTCTATCAGATCGAAGACATCCTCAAGATGAACAAGCTCGAGGATCGCATCTATCGCCTGCGCTGCGTGGAAGCCTGGTCGATGGTGATCCCGTGGCTCGGCTTTCCACTCTCCGATCTCATCAATCGCGTGGAGCCGCTGCCGAGCGCGAAGTTCGTCGAGTTCACCACGCTGTACGATCCGAAGCAAATGCCGGGGCAGCGGCGCAACGTGCTCGACTGGCCGTACACGGAAGGGCTGCGGATGGATGAAGCGATGCATCCGCTCACGCTGCTCACGGTCGGGCTGTACGGGAAGATGCTTCCGAACCAGAACGGCGCGCCGCTGCGCATCGTCGTCCCGTGGAAGTACGGCTTCAAGAGCTGCAAGTCGATCGTGAAGATCCGCTTCATGGAGACGCAGCCGGCGACGGCGTGGAACAAGGCGGCGCCGCAGGAATACGGCTTCTACTCCAACGTGAATCCGAACGTCGATCACCCGCGGTGGAGTCAGGCGAAGGAGCGGCGCATCGGCGAATTCCGCCGCCGGCCGACGCTCATGTTCAACGGCTACGGCGACCAGGTGGCGTCGCTGTACGCGGGGATGGATCTGAGGAAGAACTTTTGAAGCACGAGCTCGGGACTCGGGACTCGGAGCTCGGAACGGCGGGAGAGACGAGACGCGGAACCGCTCGGGAGGAGGGAGGAGGGAGAAGTGGCGGCGACGCGCGGCGACGCGCCAGGTCGCGATCGCCGCTCGCGCATCCGGTGACCAAGCCGATCGTCTTCGTCGCGTGTCTGGTGCCGCTCGCGGTGCTGGCGTGGAAGGCGTACACGGACGACCTCGGCGCGAATCCGATCGAGACGCTCGAGATCGAGACGGGCGTGTGGACGCTGCGCTTCCTCGTGGCGACGCTCGCCATCACGCCGGCGCGCAAGCTGTTCGGTTGGAACGGGCTCATCCGGTATCGCCGCATGCTCGGGCTGTTCACCTTCTTCTACGCGGCGGTGCACCTGTCGATGTACGCGGGCGTCGACATGTTCTTCGACGTGCACGACATCCTGCACGACATCGTCAAGCATCCCTACATTACGGTCGGCATGGCGAGCTTCCTCCTGCTCGTCCCGCTCGCGATCACGTCGACCAACGGCTGGATCAAGCGACTCGGTGGGCGGCGATGGCTCGTGCTGCATCGCCTCGTCTACATCGTCCCCGCCGGCGGCGTGTTGCATTACGCGTGGTCGGTGAAGAAGGACATCCAGCGGCCGATCATCTACGGGATCATCTTCGCGTTGCTCCTCGGCTATCGCGTCTGGATGACGTACGGGAAGCGCCTCGTGATGCGCGGGGAACAGCTCTTGCGCGCGTGATGGGCGATCAGCGCCAGGAGCAGTCATGCACTACGTGGAATTCCTCAACCGCGTGCGGGCGCATGCGGAGCTCGATTCACGTGCGGCCGCCGAGCGCGCGGTCCGCGCCACGTTCGAGACGCTCGCCGAGCGCGTCACGCAGGGGGCGACCACCAATCTGGCTGCGCAGCTTCCACGCGAGATCGCGCAGTATCTGCTGCGACGCGGCCCCGAGGTGAAGGAGCTCTCGCCCGACGAGTTCTGGGAGCACGTTGCCGAGCGCGAGGGGACGGACACGGCGACCGCGATCCGCGATGCGCGCGCCGTCTTTCAGACGCTCGACGAAGCGGTATCCGCCGGTGAGATCGATGACTTCCGCGCCGAGATGCCGGAAGCGCTCAAGCGGTTCTTCGAGCCCGTCACTCCACCGCGAACGTCACATGCACCACGGCCGTGATGTCCTTGTCGCGTGACGTGATGTCGTTCATCCCGTAGCCGCTCACCTCGGTGGAGTAGCGCGGCGTGATCTGAAAGACGCCCATGTCCGCGCTGCGCACCGGGCCGATGCGTCCGCCCGCGTTCTCGGCGAGCACCTGCGCGCGGGCGCGCGCGTCCTTCGTCGCCTCGGCGAGCATCTGCACGCGCATCTCACTGAGCTTCGTGAAGTGATACTCCGGCGGCGGCGACGTGAGCGGCACGCCGTCGGCGATGAGCTCGCCGATCTGCTGCGAGAGCCGCGTGATGCCATCGACGTCGCTCGAGCGGATCTCGAACGACTGCATGAGCCGGTAGCTCGCGATCTTCCCCGTCTCGCCACCGCCCTTCTCGAACTGCTGGATGGTGCCCACGTCCACCGGGTGGACGATCACCGCCGAATCGGGGACGCCGTGCGCGCCGAGGTAGCGCCGCACGCGATCCGCATCGCGCTTGAGCTCGGCGTACGCCTGCTCGAGCGAAGGGTTCTGGATCGTCACGCTACCGCGCCAGATAATGAAGTCCGAGCGAATGGGCCGCCGCGCCGAGCCGGTGACGGTGATGACGTCGTTGGCGCGCTTGACATCGCGCAGCGCGTTCCCGCCGATGATCGCGGCGCCGACGAGCGCGACGCCGACGGCGACTAGTCCCCAGAAGAGTTGCGGGAAGCGATCGGACATTGAGTGGGTCAGTGAGTCAGTGAGTCAGAACGACAGGGAGAAGGGAGGAGGGAGAAGGGAGGAGCCGGCGGGGGCATCCCGAGCGCCTGTCATCCCGAGCGCCTGTCATCCCGAGCG
>DASVCF010000186.1:0-7944 GCA_036381735.1 Gemmatimonadaceae bacterium
ACGCATGATAGCGATCGCCCATTTTCTTGCGATTTCGTGCTACATTGGCGCCGCGGGATTCGCTTCGGCGCCATTCGCGCGTCCCATCCCGGCACCCGTGCGCGGCGTGGTGGCGGCGTTGTCGCTCGGCGTTGCCGTTCACGCGGCCGCGCTCATCGGCTTCGCGATCCAATACGGCCAACTGCCGTTCTCCGGGATGGGGCCCGCGCTCTCGTTCGCGGGATTCCTCGTCGCGGCCACACTGTTGCTGGTCGAGGTGCTCGCGCGCGAAGTGAGTCTCACGCTGTTCGCCGCGCCGCTCGCCGCGCTGGCCACGATCTTCGCGCTGCTCGCGGGGCTGGTCCCGTGGCAGGAGCCATCGGGGACGCGAGGCATCTGGCTCGCATCGCACATCGCGTTCAGCTTCATCGGGATGGCGGCGTTCGCGACGGCGGCCGCCGCGGGCACGATGTATCTCGTCGAGCGACGTGAGCTCAAGTCGCGCCGGTTCGGGGCGATCTTCCAGTTCTTCCCGCCGCTCGACACCCTGGACCGCGTCAATCATGCGGCCGCCGTTGCCGGATGGCTCGCGCTCACCGTGGGCGTAGCCCTTGCGGTGAGCTACTCCGTCGCCTACAGCGCGGTCAGCATCCCGAACATCATCTGGGGGCTCACGGCGTGGGCCGCGGTCACGGCACTCACGTTCGGGCGGCTGCTCGGTGGCTGGCAGGCGCGGCGTACCGCCGTGTTGTCGAGCGTGTTGTTCGTTGGCGTGATGGCGTTGTACGTCGCAATTCGTATGATCAGCGCGCAGCCCGGGCGGTTCCTGTGAGCGGCTATCCTCTCGTCGTCGAGGGGACGCGGCTGCACGCGCTCGTCATCGGCGGCGGACGCGTGGCCGAGCGAAAAGCGCGCGCCCTGCTCGCATCGGGTGCTGATGTTCGGGTGATCGCCCCCGTGTGCACACCGGAGCTGTACGACCTGGCGACGAGCGACGCGCATCTCACGCTCGTGTCGCGCGGCTACGCGTCGGGTGATGTCGGGGACGCGCTGCTCGTGATCGCGGCGACGGACGACGCGGAGCTCAACGCTCGGGTGGCGCGCGATGCGCACGCGATGCGCCGGCTCGTCAACGTCGCCGACGATCCGGATGCGGGCAACTGCGTGACGGTGGCGAGCCATCGCGCGGGCGATCTGGTGATCGGGGTGTCCGCGGGCGGTGTGCCGACGGCCGCCGCGCGCATTCGCGATTGTCTCGCCGAGCGATTCGATGCGCGGTACGCGGCGGCCGTGGATGCGCTCGCGCGGCTGCGGCGCGCCCTGCTCGGGCGCGGCGACCGGGAGTCGTGGCATCGCGCGGTGGAGACGCTGGTGCCCGAGCACTTCTGCGACATGGTGGAGCAGGGGACGTTCGCCGACGAGGTGGCGCGATGGCAGTGATCGTCGCCGGCGTCAGCTATCGAACGGCGCCCATCGAGGTGCGCGAGCGGCTGGTGATCGGCCAGCGCGACATCGCGGCGACACTCGCCACGTTCTGCCAACGCGCGGGCGCGCGCGAGGCGGTGCTCCTCTCCACGTGCAATCGCACCGAGCTGTACGCCGTCGAGGGAGAGACGGATGCGACGTCGGCCGTCTGGGAACTGCTCTCGGCGCGCCTCGGCGACGACGTGACGCGCTACGGCTACGTGCGCCGCGATCGCGAGGCCGTCGCGCACCTCTACCGTGTGGCCGCCGGCATGGACTCGATGATCCTCGGCGAAGCGCAGATCCACGGGCAGGTGCGCGACGCGTGGGAGATGAGTCGCGGTGCATCGCACGCGGTGCTCAATCGGCTGTTCCAGTCCGCGCTGCTCGTGGCGTCGCGCGTGCGCACCGAGACGGCGATCGCGCGCGGTGCGGCATCGGTGAGCTCGGCCGCGGTGCAACTCGCGAAGAAGATCTTCGGCTCGCTGCAGGGGCGGCGCGCCATGGTCCTCGGCGCCGGCGAGATGGCCGAGCTCGCGCTCGAGTGTCTGATCAGTGAGGGCGTGCGCGCGGCCATCGTCGCCAATCGCACCTACGAGCACGCCACGGAGATGGCGGCGCGGCACGGTGCGGTTGCCGTGCACTACGACGAATGCTGGGCGCGCCTCCACGAGGTCGACGTCCTGCTCTCCTCGACGGCGGCCCCGCACGCGCTCGTCAACACGTCGCACATCGCGCCGACGCTCGCGGCCCGTGGCGATCGTCCCCTCTGCATCCTCGACATCGCGTTGCCGCGCGACGTGGACCCCGCGGTCGCCGAGCTCGGCAACGTCTTTCTGTACGATCTCGATGATCTGCGCGCGGTGGTCGCCGCCAATCTGGAGCGGCGCAAGGAGGAGCTGCCGTCCGCCGAGCAGGTGATCGGCGACGAGGTGGAAATTTTCTGGACCTGGCTCGCGGGACTTGCGGCCGTCCCCGTCTTGACCACATTCCGTTCACGGATGGATCGCGTCCGCGAGCAGGAGCTCGCGCACGCCATGCGGAAGATGGGACACCTCTCCGCGCAGGACCGCGAGGCGGTCGAACACTTTTCCCGAGCTCTCATGAACAAGTTCCTGCACGAGCCCAGCGTGCGGCTGCGCGCCGCCGCGGCGAACGGACGCGGCCTCGCGGTCGTGGATGCGCTGCGCTATCTGTTCGCGCTCGGCGACGAGCACGCGACGCGGGACGACGCCGAAACGTCGCCGGCCGATGAGGAGCGCTGACGTGACGCGGCGGGCGCTGGTCACGGGCGGCGCGGGATTCATCGGCTCACACGTGGCGGACCAGCTGCTCGCCGCGAAGTACGACGTGACCGTCATCGACAATCTCTCCAGCGGTCGCCGCGAGCAAGTTCCGGAACGCGCCACGTTCCATGTGATGGACATCACATCGGACGACGCGTCGCGTCTCGTGCGCGAGGGCGCGTTCGATGTCATCTGCCATCTGGCCGCGCAGATCGACGTGCGAAAGAGCGTGCGCGATCCCGTGTTCGATGCGCGCGTGAACGTGCTCGGCTCGGTGAATCTGCTCGAGGCCGTGCGCGCGAGCGGGCGCGCGACACGCTTCATCTTCTCGTCGACCGGCGGCGCGGTCTACGGCGACCTCGTGGAGCCACCCACCGCGGAGGAGGCCCCGAAGGATCCGCAATCGCCATACGGAACGGCGAAGCTCGGTGTCGAGTACTACATGGGCTACTTCGCGCGCGTGCACGGCCTGGATACGGTCGCGCTGCGCTACGCGAACGTCTACGGCCCGCGGCAGGATCCGCACGGCGAGGCCGGCGTCGTCGCGATCTTCTGCAACCGGTTGCTCGACGGCGAGCCGCTGACCGTCTATGGTGATGGCAAGCAGACACGAGATTACGTGTACGTGGGCGATGTCGCGCGGGCGAACGTGCTCGCCGCGTCGGCCACGCTCCCGCACGCGGGCGGAGTGGACAGCCGCGCGTTCAACGTCGGCACATCGATCGAGACGAACGTGCTCGAACTCGCCGAGCAGCTGCGCGAGGTGTCAGGAGTGGAGGCCGTGATCGAACACGCGCCGGCGCGCGCGGGCGAACAGCGCCGCTCCGCGGTGCGCACGACGAAGGCCGAGCGCGTGCTCGGGTGGCAGCCGCAGATGTCGCTCGCGCAGGGGCTGGCCGCTACCTATCAGTGGTTCGCGACACGAAGAGACGAGGTACAAAGTTGATGGTCAGTGGGATGTATCAGCTCGGGGGCGCGATGACGGCTGCCCCGCTGGATATGATCCGGCATGCGTCGCTGATGACGCAGGTGGTACTCGGTGTGCTCGTGGTCCTGTCGTTCATCAGCTGGATCGTGATCTTCGCCAAGTGGATGGAGTTCCGGAAAGTCACGGCGGCAGGCCGGCGATTCATCCGCGAGTTCGAGCGCACGCCAGGATTGGATGCGGCGAGCGCGCTGGCACGGCGCAGCCCCGCGAGTCCGTTCACGCGCGTGTTCACGCGGGCGATCAACTTCTTTGCCGAGATGCGGCCGGGCGCGCTCCGCGAGCAGTCGGCCACGCCGCTCCGGGATTCGCAGGTCGAAGCGTTGCACCTCGTCCTCGATTCAGAGACGTCGGATGCGCGCGATCGCCTCGCGCACTTCATTCCGTGGCTCGCGATGATCGGCTCGGTGAGTCCGCTCATCGGCTTGCTCGGTACGGTGCTCGGCGTGATCGATGCGTTCATGGGGATTGCGCTCAAAGGGTCTGGCAACCTGAGCGCGGTGGCGCCGGGCGTGGCCGAGGCACTCGTGGCGACCGCTGCCGCGCTTGCGGTCGCGATCCCGGCCGTGTTCGGGTACAACATCTTCGCGAACCGGCTCAATCGGCTCGAGGGCGAGCTCGAGAGCTTCGGGACGCGGATCATCGCGATGATGGTTCGCGAGGGGCGCATCTAGATGGCTCGTCGTCGCCGCCGCCACGGGTTCGAGCTCGACGCGGACATCAACGTCGTGAACCTCATCGACGTGATGATGCTGCTCATGGTCATCTTCATGATCACCGCGCCGATGATGCAGGGCGGCGTGGACATCGCGCTGCCGAAAGCCGAGGCGCGCCCGCTCCAGGCGAACAGCGGACTGGTCGTGACGTTGGACCGGACCGGGACGATCTACGTGGATGACAACAAGCTCTCGTACGACGAGTTCCGCGCGGGCTTCAAGGCGCTCGCGACACGTCGCGGTACGCAGGGTGGAATCTATCTGCGCGCCGATCAGGGCGTTCCGTACGGCGATGTGGTGCGTGTGCTCGGCGTGATGCGTGGTGCGGGAGTGGGGGATGTCGGGTTGGTCGCCGAACCGGAGAGCATCGCGCGGTGAGCACCGGTCGCGCGACGCAGGGCGCGCGCCTCGGAGCACCGATCGTTCTCTCCGCGGCGCTGCACGTTGCACTGGTAGCGGGGCTCATCGTGCTGCACGCGCCGACCCCGCCGCCGCAGCCGCCGATCTACCGCGTCAACATCGTCGCCGCGCCGCCCGGGCCGCGCCAAGCCGGCGTCGTGACTCCCAAGCCGGAACCACCGCCCGCCAAGCCTGCTCCCGTTCCTCCTCGCGCCGAGTCCAATCCGAAAGCGATGCCGCTCCCCACGAAGAAACCGCCGGTGCGGAGGAAGACCGCGCCTGCGACTCCCGTCCCCGTGCCCGAGAAACCGGCGAAGCCGGCGAAGGTGCAGGACGCGCCGCATGCCGGTGGTGGACCCACCGGCGGACGCGGGACCGACGTGGCGACGGTGCGGACCGATGGGATCGAGTTCCCGTATCAAGGGTATCTGGACAACATCGTCCGGCAGATCGCGGTGCGATTCCAGCCGCCCACGAACGCGACCGTGCGCGCGGTGGTGCGGTTCCTCATCCATCGGGATGGCTCCGTGTCCGACATTGCCTTCGTCACACGCTCCGGCCTCTTCGAGTTCGACCTCGATGCGCAGGGCGCGGTCGAGCAGGCCGGCAGCGTTCACGCCTTCGGGCCGCTGCCGTCCGGATTCTCGGACGATGTGCTCCCCGTCATTTTCAGCTTCGACCCCAGAGTGCTTCATTGATTCAGCAGACGATTCGCATCGCCGCGCTGTCGGCGCTGCTCGCATTCGCCGCGTGGCCCGCGCACGCGCAGGACACGACGCAGAAGGGTGTACACATCGGGCTCACGTACCAGCCGGGGACGAAGCCCGGCGTCGTGGTGCTCCCGGTGAGCGGTCCGTGGGGGGACAGCGTGCAGGCCATCATCGCGCGCGATCTCGACTTCAGCGATCGCATCGAGGTCATCGGCCAGCCCGGCACGAGCGCCGCGCTCGCGGTTCAGCAGGCGGCGGACTCGGGGAAGCCGATGACCTATGGGCTGTGGAAGACACTCGGCGCCGCCGCCGTCGTGCAGGCGAGCATGACGCCGACCGGCGTGCATTTCGTGTTGCAGGACGTCGCTGCCGGTCGTCAGGCACAAGCAGCGGACGCGCAGCTGCCGTCGCCGGCCGGGAGTGCCGCCTGGCGTCTCGCGGTGCATCAGGTGTCGGATGAAATCGAGCGATGGATCACCGGGACGCGGGGCATCGCCGCGACGCGCATCCTGTACGTGAACGACGGACGCATATACCTTATAGACAGCGATGGCGCGGATGTCCGGTCCATCACCAGCGGCGCGACGGCACTCTCGCCCGCGTGGGATTCGGATGGTCGGCACATCGCGTACAGCCAGTTCGACGAGCGGGGCACGCGCGTGATGATCGGCGATCTCGTGACGGGGCAGGCACGAGCGCTCGCGTCAGGGGGGCTGAACATCACACCAGCGTTCTCGCCGGATGGGAAGTCGATCGTCTACGCGCACGGGCAGGAAAATGGGACGGATCTCATGATGGCCGATCCGTTCAGCACCCGGCCGGCGACGCCGGTCACAGTGGGGCGGGGGACGGACAACGTCTCGCCGTCGTTCAGCCCGGACGGACGTCGCATCGCCTTCACGTCGGGACGCGCCGGCCACCCGGAGGTCTATCTGGTGGATGCGGACGGCTCCAATGCCGAGCTGCTCACCCCGTACAACTTCGGCGATCAGAATTATCGTTCCAACCCCGATTGGTCTCCCGACGGACGCCAGATCGCGTTCGAGTCGCGAATCAACGGAGAGTTCCAGATCATGACCATCACTCTTCGCGATCGGAGCGTGAAGCAGCTCACGAGCGAAGGGCGCAACGAAGATCCCTCCTGGGCGCCGGATGGCCGGCACCTGGTATTTACGTCGACGCGGACGGGAGCGAAGGAGCTCTTCGTGCTCGACGTCGAGTCGGGGCGTGTGAGGCAGCTCACGCACTCCGGCGGTTCCCGGCTCGCCGCGTGGTCCCGCATGCTCGGGCGCGCGCCGTAGCCACATCCCTCACTGCTTCCCATAGCTTGGAGATTTGCTCATGAACCGGAAGACCCGCGTTGCCCCAGCCCTGCTCGTGGCCCTCGCCACGTCCGTGGTTGTGGCCTGCGGCAAGAAGCAGCCGCCGCCGCCGCCGGCCCCGGCTGTCAACCAGGACAGCATCAATGCTGCACGTGCCCGTGAGGATTCGATCGCGGCGGCCGAGCGCGCGCGCCAGGATTCGATCGCCCGGGCCCAGGCCGACGCCGCACGCATGAAGGCCGAGCGTGACGCCGCGATCAACGAGATGAAGGCGACACTCGCGCAGCCCGTGTACTTCGCCTTCGACAGCGATGCGCTGAGCGATTCCTCCCAGGCGACGCTCGACAAGAAGCTCGCGATCATGAACGGCAACCCGTCGCTGCGTATTCGCATCGAGGGGAACACCGACGCGCGTGGCTCCGACGAGTACAACATGGCGCTCGGCCAGCGCCGTGCCGCGTCGGCGAAGCGCTACCTCACGCAGCACGGCATCGATGACAGCCGCATCGACATCATCAGCTACGGTGAAGAGCGCCCGGTCGCGACCGGGAACGACGAAGCGTCGTTCGCCCAGAACCGCCGCGACAACTTCGTGATCACGGCTGGCGCGGACCAGCTCCAGCCCGTCGCGTCGCAATGAGACGCGTCGTCTCGATGCTCGCTCCGGTCGCCCTTCTGGCGACCGGGGCGTGCTTCGCCACCCATCAGGACGTGCAGCTTCTCCAGAGTGACATGCTGGAGATGCGCGCGCAGGCGGCGCACGCGGACTCGGTGCGCAGCCGGCAGCTGGATGCGGTCATCGCGTCGCTCGGCACGGTACGGGATTCGCTGAAAACGGTGAGCGCGCGCCTGGCCAAGTTTCAGGGCGACGTGCGCGGTGATCTGTACGCGATGGGACAGCAGCTCATTCAGGTCCAGGAGCTGACGGGGCAGAGTCAGCAGCGACTGCAGGAGTTGCGCGGGTCGCTCGAGGCGCGCGATCGCGCGATGGGCGCACAGCAACCGCAGCAGCCTGCGGCACCGGGTGACACGACCACCGCATCGGCCGCGTCGTCGATTCCCGGGCCCAACCAGCTCTTCCAG
>DASVCF010000187.1:0-4499 GCA_036381735.1 Gemmatimonadaceae bacterium
GATTGATCGGCCCGATCAATCGACTCCGACCCCATCGATCCACCATCCCACCTCGCTGTTATCGACGTGAATCCTTCTGCATGCCGCTCCGTTGTCGTCGTCTGCTCGACCGTCGTACTCGCGCTGGCGTCCGGATGCGCGCGTGGCTCCGGGCAGCCTCCGGTATCAGATTCCGCTGACGCGCACTACGCCGCGGCCCCCCCCGCACCGCCCGCTCGGCCGGTCTATCGCGTGATCGACGTGCCGCACGGCGGCTCGGTGACGGGGACGATCACGCTCGCGCACGATGTCGCCACCGACACGGTCGTGCAGATGTTCGCGGACCAGGATGTGTGCGGCGAGCACAGACGGATCCACCTCGTGGATCGCCGCGGCGACAAGGTGGCCAACGTCGTCGTGTGGCTCGCCGACGTGCACGCGGGGAAGGCGCTCCCCATCGACCGCCGCTACGACATCTCGTCCGAGGAGTGCGATCTGGATCCGCGCGTGCAGGCGGTGATCGCGGGCGGGACGCTGAACGTGTTCAACAGCGACCGCGCCGTGCATCGCACGCGCTTTCTGCGCGCGGGCACGGACAGCGTGATCGCTCTCGTGCACGAGACCGATGCGGGGCAGGTGGTGCCCGTGCGCTCGGTGCTCGCCGAGCCCGGCCTGGTGGAGGTGCGGTGCGACATGCACCCGTACACGCGCGGGTGGATTCGCGTGTTCGACCACCCCTACTTCGATGTCACCGATCGTCGCGGCCGCTTCACGCTCGACGCCGTGCCCCCCGGCACGTACCACCTGGTGGCGTGGCAGCCGCGGCTCGGCACCATCGAGCGAACCGTCACCGTGCAGGCGGGCGAGGCGACGAAGATCGACCTCGCGTTCTGATTTTCCGCTGCCGGTGCGCGCGCGGCGAGCGCTCGCTATCATGAGAGCAAGGGCGCGTCGATGACGAAGGAGCCCTGAGGGGGTGAGTATGCGGCATCTGCGCATCGCCGTGCTGGCGCTGCTCGCACCGGCCAGCGTCTCCGCGCAGGTCGTGCGCGGCCTGGTGGTGGAATCCGGCTCGCGCCAGCCGCTGTACGGCTCGATCGTCGTGCTGCTCGACTCGGCCGGCACGCAGGTGACGGGCGCGATCGCCGACTCGCTGGGCCGCTTCACGCTCACCGCGCCCGCGCCAGGGCGCTACACGCTGCGCGCGAACCGCATCGGCTTCCAGAGCACGCGCTCCGATCCCTTCGCGCTCGCGGCGGGGCAGACCATCGCCCAGACGCTCATTGCATCCGCCATCCCCGTGCAGCTCGCGGCGATCGACGTGACGGGGAAGGAGCGATGCACCACGCGTCCGGAAGAAGGGCGCGCGGCGTTCGCCGTGTGGGAGGAGGTGCGCACCGCGCTCACCGCCGCGACGCTCACCAGGCAGCAGCGCCTGCTCGACGTGCGCGTCCGACAGTTCGATCGCGACGTCGATCCGCGCTCGGGGCACGTGCTCCGCGAGCGCAGCTGGGAGCAGCGCGGCGAGAGCGCGTCGCCGTTCGTGGCGGTCTCTGCCGACACGCTGGAGCAGACCGGCTATGCGCACCTCACCGACACCGCGAGCTGGTACTACGCGCCCGATGCCGAGGTGCTCCTCTCCGATGCCTTCTCGGAGCACCACTGCTTCCGTGTCCAGCAGAGCGACACTCTGCCGACGCGCCTCATCGGTCTGGCGTTCGAGCCGGTGCGGCATCGCGAGGTCCCCGACGTGCAGGGCGTGCTCTGGCTCGACCGCGCGACGAGCGAGCTGCAGACGATGGAGTTCCACTACACGGGACTGCCGCGCGCGATCGCGAAGGACGAGTTCGGCGGCACGCTCGCGTTCCGCCGGCTCCCCACCGGCGCGTGGATCGTGCAGCGATGGGTGCTGCGCATGCCGGTGCTGAGCGTCGTGCAGCGGGATGTGCTCGATGGCGGTGGCTACCAGCGCGAGGTGCGCGACACGGCGGTCACGGGCGTGCACGAGACCGGCGGCGCCGTGCTCACCGCGACGACGCGCAACGGCACTCCGCTCACGTTGACGGAGACGGCCACGCTGCGCGGCACGGTATTCGACAGCACACGCGGCGCGCCGCTGGCCGGTGCGCTCGTGACGCTCGCGGGCACGGCGAACGCCGCGCGCACCGACGCGCGCGGCACCTTTCAGCTCGAGGTATTGAGCGATGGCACCTACGTGGTCGCCATCTCGCACCCGCGGCTCGATTCGCTCGCGCTCGGCGCGGTCACGCGGAGCGTGATGCTGCGGCGCGGTCTCGTCAGCACGACGCAGCTCGGTGTGCCGTCGCTCGCATCCATCATCCGCAACGTGTGTCCCGACAGTCTGCGCACGGCGAAGATGGCGTTCGTGGTCGGCACGGTGCGCGACGCCGGCTCGGGTCGGTCACTCGGGAACGCGCTGGTGACCGTGCGCTGGACGACGTGGAAGCTCGATGTCCACACCCCGCGCGGAGCGTCGCGTTACATCGAGGTGTCGACGGACCGCGTGGGGCACTACCACGTGTGCGGAGTGCCGGCGGGGGTGCAGCTCGCCATCTCCGCGCAGTCGGGGAAGGTGCGCGGTAAGGCGGACGTGGTGAACCCGCTGCGCGGTGGCGATCTCGTGCTGCGCGACGTGCTGCTGCAGGAGAGCGACTCGCCGCGGCAACCACATTGACCTGACGTGCAGCGCGATGCGCGCTGCACGCGCCCCGCGTCCTAACCGACCTTTGCCTCCGGCTCCCGGAACTGCACGCGATACAGCCGAGCGTACACGCCGTCGCCAGCGAGCAGCTCGTTGTGCCGTCCCTGCTCGGCGATCTCGCCGTGGTCGAGCACCACGAGGCGATCCGCGCGCCGCACCGTGCTCAGCCGGTGCGCGATGATCAGCGTCGACCGCCCGCGCAGCAGCTCTTCCATCGCTTCCTCGATGAGCCGCTCGCTCTCGGCATCCAGGTTCGACGTCGCCTCGTCGAGGATGACGACCGCCGGATCCTTGAGGAAGACGCGTGCGATCGCGATGCGCTGCCGCTGGCCGCCGGAGAGCTTGACCCCGCGCTCACCCACACGCGTGTCGAGCCCCTCGGGAAGCTCCTCGATGAACTCGAGCGCGTGCGCGGCGCGCGCGGCGTTCAAGATCTCCGTCTCGGTCGCCTCGCGCGCGTAGGCGATGTTCTCGCGTACCGTGCCGCTGAACAGCGTCGGCTCCTGCGGTACGAGGCCGACCGCGCCGCGCAGATCCGCGAACGCGAGCTCGCGAATGTCGATCCCGTCGAGCGTGATGCGACCCTGTTGCACATCCCAGAAGCGCGGCACGAGCGACGCGAGCGTCGTCTTCCCCGCGCCCGACGGGCCGACCAGCGCGACGACTTCGCCCGGCGCGATGTGCAGCGACACGTCGCGCACCGCATCGGGGAGGTCGGGGCCGTACGCGAAGCTCACGTGCTCGAGCCGCACATCGCCGCGCACCGGACGACGGAGCGGCGTCGGCACCTCGGGCTCGGCCACCGTGGGCGCCGTGCTCAGCAGCTCGAACACGCGCTGCGCCGCGCCCACAGCTTCCTGGTAGTTGCCGAAGAGCGATGCGAGCGAGCCGACGGCCGCCGCGACGAGCACGGCGTACAGCAGGAACGCGACGAGCGTCCCGGCGGTGAGCTGCCCTTCGACCACCAGCACGCCGCCCTGCCAGAGCACGGCCACCACGCCGCCGAACGCGCAGAAGGTGATGATCCCGAAGAACATCCCGCGCACCTTCGCGCGGTGCACCGCCGCGCGCACCACGTCGCTCAGCTGCGAGCCGTAGCGTCGCGTCTCCACCTCTTCGCGCGTGAAGCTCTGCACGGTGCGGATCTGCGAGAAGGCCTCGTCGGCGGTGCCCATCGCTTCCGCGATGCGATCCTGCACGCCCGTGCTCGCCTTGCGCAGCGCGCGGCCGAACACGAAGCCGACGCCGACCACCACGGGGACGACGGCGAGCGTCGTGACCGTGAGCCGCCAGTGCGTCATCGTGAGCAGGATGACGCCGCCGATGAGCGTCAGCGCCTGCCGCGAGAATTCGGTCACCTGGTAGCTCATCACCGACTGCAGCAGCGTCACGTCGGTGGAGAGGCGGCTCGTGAGCTCGCCGGTGCGGCGCTCCGTGAAGAACGCGGGGGAGAGCCGCACGAGGTGCGCGAACAGATCTTCACGCAGCTTGGCGATCACCCGCTCGGCCGTCGCGCTCAGCAGCCATACCTGCACGAAGTTGAGCAGCGCCTGCACCACGAACAGCGCCAGGAGGCCGAGCGCGATCCGGTCGAGCAGGGGCAGATTCTTCGAGACGAACGCGGCATCGAGCAGGTACTTCACGACGAGCGGGAAGGCCAGCCCGATCATCGCGCTCAACACGAGACAGACGCCGCCGATGACGATGGCGCCGGTGTATGGGCGCATGCGCCGGAAGAGCGGGCGCAGCGCGGAGGGGGAGGGGAGCTTGCGTCCCGTCCGTTGATCCGCCGCTGGTC
>DASVCF010000188.1:0-19477 GCA_036381735.1 Gemmatimonadaceae bacterium
GTGGACGGCGTCGGCTCCGCATCGCGGCGACCGTCCGTGGAGCGCGGTAGAGCGTGAGCGACGTCGTGCGCGATCGCCTCGCCGCGGCGATCGGCGCGGCGTACACCGTGGAGCAGGAGATCGGGCGCGGTGGCATGGGGATCGTCTACCGCGCCCTCGATGTCCGGCTCAAGCGGTACGTCGCGATCAAGGTCCTTCCGCCAGACCTCGCCTACCGCGCCGACATTCGCGCGCGCTTCCTGCGCGAGGCCGAGATGGCGGCGCAGCTCGGTCATCCGAACATCGTGCAGATCTTCACGGTCGACGAGCGCGAGGGGCTCGTGTACTTCGTGATGGCGCTCGTCGAAGGCGAGAGTCTGGGGGCGCGCCTCAAGCGCGAGCCGCAGCTGCCCATCGATACGGTGCGACGCATTCTGCAGGGCGTGGCCGATGCGCTCGCCTGCGCGCACGCGCACGGCGTCGTCCATCGCGACATCAAGCCGGACAACATCCTGCTCGAGGCCGAGAGCGGCCGACCGATGGTCACGGACTTCGGCATCGCGCGCGCGGCGGAGGCCGATTCGCGGCTCACGATGACGGGGGTCGCGATGGGGAGTCCGGCGTACATGAGTCCCGAGCAGGCCGTGGGCGATCGCGAGATCGATGGCCGGAGCGACATCTATTCGCTGGGGCTCGTGGGGTACCAGATGCTGGTGGGTGAGCCGCCGTTCGTCGGCACGAGCAGTACGGCGGTGATGATGAAGCAGATCAACGAGCGGCCGGTGCCGCTGCGCGAGCGGCGTCCCGAGATCCCGTCCGCCCTGGCCGTCGCGATCGAGCGCGCGCTCGAGAAGCGTCCGCAGGACCGGTGGCCCGATGCCGCCGCGTTTCGCGATGCGCTCGCCGCGAGCGCGGCGCGGACGACGATCTCCGCGGAACGGCGCGCGATGAGTCGCCCGATCACGTATGCGCCGGGTCCCGCGCGTCCGGCGGCGCCTGTGCCGGAGCCGCCGCGTCCGCCGCGCAGTGCCGCCCCGCCGCGCGGTCCCGCGCCCGAGGATTGGCGGCAGTACCGCGAGGAGTGGCGCCGCTACGGGGTGGACTGGAAGCAGTACAGCCGCGAGCAACGACGGCTCGCGCGCGAGCAGGCGCGGCTCGCACGGCAGGTACGACAGCCCGCGCCCGCCGGCGTGCCCGGACAGACCGATGCGCAGCCGATCGACCGGCGGATCGTGCGCTTCCGCCGGAGCCTCATCAGTCAAGGCGGCGTCGTCGCGATGCTCGCCGGGATCAACGCGCTCACCTCGCCGCACTTCCCCTGGTTCTTGTTTCCGACGCTCGGTATGGGGATGGGGCTCGTGGGGCAGTGGAGCCGTCTCTGGTCGGAGGGCGTGACGTGGCGCCAGATCTGGCACTATGAGCCGCACGCGGCGCTGCAGGCGGAGCGCGAGGATCGGGCATCGCTCGCCAGGCAGCAGGCGCAGCTCGCGAAGCTGATCCCGCGCGAGGTGCGCGAGAGCGCGCACGCCGAGGCGGTGCGGCGGGCGATCGCGGATCGCGAGGCGATCGTCGGGATCGTCGAGAGTCTCGCGAAGCCCGATCGGGCGCTGCTCCCCGATGTGATTCCCACGGTGAACGCGCTGGTGGACCGGGTCGCCTCGCTCGCGCAGATGCTGTACCGGCTGGATTCCGACATCGCGCCCGGGATGCTCGATCAGATCGAGGCGCGCATTGCGCAGGTGGAGCGCGAGCCGGAGAGCTCGGCGGACCGCGAGCGCCGGCTCGCGCTGCTGCACCGGCAGCAGGGGACGCTCGCCGACCTCGCCAAGCGCCGCGACCGCGTGGCGGCGCAGCTCGACAGTGCCGGCCTCGCGCTGCAGAACTTGCGGCTCGATCTGCTCAAGCTCCGCTCGTCCGGCGTACAGTCCGCGTTGGGCGATGTGAACAACGCCACGGTCGAGGCGCGCGCGCTGTCGAAGGAGATCTCGCACGTGCTCGAGGCAGCCGACGAGATCCGCAAGTTGTAGCACCGCACTACGCCGGGCCGTGGTGCCGTGGCCGCACGTCCATTCCACTTCAGGAGGGCGTATGCGTTCGTACCTGGTCGTCGTGGTTGCTGCAACGCTTGGCTTCGGGTGCGCGTCGAGCAACCAGGGAGATCCGCCGCCGGAAGCGGCTGCACCGCAGTCGATCTATGTGCGAACGCCGGATGGGCAATCCCTGGCGATCGCTGGAATCAGCACGGAAGCAAAGAGCGCCACGGCCATTGCGGTCGACGTGCCGATAGAGACGAGCTGGAAGGTGCTTCCGGATGTGTACCACAATCTCGGGATCGCGGTGGTCGCGGCCGATCCGGCATCACACACGCTCGGCAACCACGAGGTCAAGCTTTCTCGCCGCCTCGGGAGCGATCGGCTGTCCAGCTTCTTCGACTGCGGCAAGGGCTTGGACGGCTACCCGCATGCCGATGAATATGCCGTGACGGTCGATTTGCTGACGCAGGTGACGCCGGGCGACGACAATGGAAGCATGATCCGCACGCAGGTGCTCGCGACCGCAACGCCCGTCTCGGGGTTGGCAAGCGATCCCGTGCAGTGTACGAGTACGGGGAAGCTGGAGCACCGCATCGCCGACCTCGTGAAGGCCGACGCGGGCTCCTGAGCCGCGGCGGATTCCGTTCGCCCGTCTGGCCGGTGACGGCCGTGCGGGCGAACGTCGTGAACACGTGGCGCTCCTGGACGTCGTGCAAAATCGGCTGGCAGACGTTACCTTCCACCACCCGAGTGCATCCCGGATATGGGCGCTCGTGCCCCCCACGGCAAACGTGTCCGCCGACGCCGGCGCGTGATGCGTACTCGCCCGGGTCGATGTCAAGCGTCGCGCTCGACCGCGACCAGCCGCTCACCACGCTGTAGAATTCCAGTCATGCCCAGTCGCTCCCTCCTGTCGCTCGCGCTGTCCCTCGTCCTCCCCGTCACGCTCGCCGCGCAGCAGTCGGTGCCGGTATCATCGCACCTGCCGCGCCTCGAGAAGATGTGCAGCTCGTCGGTGGATTCGACCGCCTTCACGAGCGCGCTCCACGAGCCACTCGCCGTGCGCCCCGTGCCCGTGCCGTCGCCGTTGCGCGGCCTGTACGTGAACCGATGGGCGGCGATCGGGCACACGGTCTGGGAGCTGATCGACGTGGCGAAGCGGACCGAGGTGAACGCGCTCGTGATCGATGTGAAGGACGACCGCGGGTACGTGCTCTATCGCTCGCAGGTGCCGCTCGCCCAGGAGATCGGCGCGGACACCGTGCAGCCGATGACGCACGCGCGGCTCCGTGCGATGCTCGACACGATGCGCGCCAATGGCATTCTCCCCATCGCGCGCATCGTCGTCATCAAGGATCCGCTGCTCGCGCGCGCCAAGACCGAATGGGCGATCAAGCGGAAGTCGGACGGGAAGCCGTGGCTCGATGCGCACGGCAACCCGTGGCTCGATCCGCACCAGGACGGCCCGTGGACGTACGCCGCTCAGCTGGCCTGCGAGGCCGTACACCTCGGCTTCGGCGAAGTGCAGTTCGACTACGTGCGCTTCCCCGACGACAAGAACCTCGTGCGCCAGGCCGAGTTTCCGCTCGCGCACGGCCGCGAGCGCGCGCAGGTGATCCAGGAGCAGCTCTCGTCGCTCCGCAGCCGCATCGCGCCGCTCGGCGTCCCGGTGATGGCGGACATCTTCGGGCTCACCACGAGCGACACGACCGACATGGGGATCGGGCAGCGGTGGGAGCTCCTCGTGAAGTCGGTGGATGTCGTGCTTCCAATGATGTACCCGTCGCACTACGCGCCAGGTACCTACGGCATCGCGAAGCCCAACGCGCATCCGTACGCCGTCATCGACAGCGGGCTCAAGGACGCGAAGCAGCGGAGCGCGGGGATCACCGGTGCGGCCCGGGTGATTCCGTGGTACCAGGACTTCACGCTCGGTCCGCCGCACTACGGCGCGTCGCAGGTGCGCGCGCAGATCAAGGCGGGGTACGACAACGGCGTCACGAGCTGGATCCTCTGGAACCCCGGGAGCCACTACACGATCTCGGCGCTGCGTCCGAAGGGCGAGCTCGCGCAGGACACGGTGCGCCGCGCCGATTCCACCGTCGCCGGCAGTGCGAACTCCGCCATCATCGCACCCAGCGCGGACTCCGCCACCGTCACGGGCAGGGCGGATTCCGCCGCCGTGCGCCGCCGCAGGTAGCGCCCGCCCGCATCATCACGTTCACGATCACGCCGTCGCGCCGGACGTCCTCTTCAGATCCAATCACCGATGCGCCCATCCGCTCGTCGTTCGCTCACGCTCGGCTGCACCCTGCTCCTGCTTCCGCTCATCGCCGCGTGCGGGAGCGATGGGCCCACCGAGCCCGCTGTGGGGTCGATGATGACGGTCGCGGAGCAGGTGGCCATCCCGGGGGCGATGGAGAAGGTGGCGAAGGCGCTCGAGGGGACGGGGCAGGCGGCGGATTCGACGCTCGCCGGCTTCACGCGCGTGGCCGCGCAGCTCCTCGGGCGGAGCGGCGTCCAGGGGACGGTGGTGGCGACGAACAGCACACTCCAGGCGCCGGACTCGATGCACGCCGTGGCCGGACTCATTACCGAAGGGAGCGGCGTCGGGGCGACACAGCTGCACTTCGTGCTCGCGTGGTCGGGACTCGACGTGAACGCGTTCACGGTCCAGCGCGCGTTCGTACTGCTCGTCGATGGCAATGGCCAGACGACGGGGAGCTTCTCACTCGTCGGACCCTCGACGACGGCGACCGCGCGCTACGTGGAGCCGGCGACGCCGACGATCATCGACAACAGCGACGGGACGTTGAGTGTCGCCGACGCGCACTTCGATGGTGCGTGTGAGGGCGCGCCGAATCAGGCGGGGGTGACGTGCGAGAGCGGGAGCGAGAGCGTCGGGGTGACGTTCAACGGCACATCCGCGAGCGGTGGCACATCGCTGTCGTGGGATGCGACGCTGCTCCCCACGTATCACCTCACGGTCACCGGGACGCTGTAGCAGCGTACTCCGCATCCCGCCGTCGCGGAGCGCACCGTCGCGAACGGTTTGGAGCGGCCTACTCCCGCTCGTCCAGCTCCGCCAATCGTTCTTCGAAATCGCTCGCCATGCCGGGATGCCCGAAGCGGCGGGCGGTCTCGATGCCGGTCTGGTACGCGGCCTTCGCTTCGTCGAGTCGGCCGAGCTTGGCCAACGCATCCGCGAGGCGGCCGTAGCCGTTCCCCTCGTCCTCGTGCATGCTCAGATACGCCTGCAGGTTCTCCACGGCCTCGCGCAGCAGGCCGGCCTTGAGCGCTTCGTTCGCCAGGCCGAAGCGCGCGAGCGCGTTGTTGGGGCTCTGGGCGACCAGTAGGCGGAAGGAATCCAGGCGGGTAGGGTTCATCGGTCGAGCCACTGAGTGAGAATCTTGCCGATCGTCTCGGGCGCTTCCTCCGGCGTAAAGTGCCGGGCATCTGGAATAATATCCAGCGTCGAGCCAGGGATCGACTCGTGCAGGCGCTTGGCGATCGCCGTCGGGAGGAAGGGATCGTGTGCGCCCCAGACGATCGCCGTCGGCGCCACGATGTCCTTGAGGCGCGTGGTGAGCGCTTCGGTGTCGGCGGGATCGAGAGAGAGCATGTGCTCCACCAGCACGTCGCGCCCCTTGGCCGCCGAGAAGGGGCGAATGTAGATGTCCACCGAGCGCGCGCCCCGATCCTGATCCGTGTAGCCGCGCTGCAGGTCGCCTCGCAGAATCGAGAGGATCCACGTGGCCGGCAGGTGTCGCGTGAGCGGGAGCGATGCCTTGGCCAGCTTCACGTTGCGCGTGGGCCAGTCATCGAACGCCACCGAATCGATGAGCGCGAGCCGCGCGACGCGCGTCGGGTGCTTGATCGCGAGATACTGCGCGATCCCGCCACCCACGTCGTGCCCCACGATCGAGGCGTACGAGATGCGCAGCGTATCCAGCAGCGCAATGATGCGCTCCGCGTGCCCCTTGATGCCGACATCCTGCTCGTCCGGCCGGTCGCTGCGCCCGTACCCGAGCAGGTCAGGGACGACGACTCGATGTCCCTCGGGCATACACGGCACGACGTCGCACCAGAGATGCGACGAGGTGGGGAATCCGTGGATGAAGACGATCGGCTCTCCCACCCCCCGACTGCCGGCCGCGTAGTAGTACAACCGCGCGCCGCCGACATCGATGAATTCACCGCGCATCCCACTCCACGATCTTCCCCGCGATCGCGCTCGCGGCCACGGTGTACGGCGAGGCGAGGTAGAGTTGACCCGGACCGCTGCGCCCGGGGAAGTTGCGGTTGATGGCGGAGATGGTCACCTCGTCACGCGTGCGCGAGACGCCGGGCCCGGCGTTGATGCACGCGCCGCACGAGGGCTCGATGAACGTCGCGCCCACCTCGGCGAAGATGCGATCGTAGCCTTGCTCCTGGCAGTAGCGGAACACGTCCTGCGAGCCGCACTGGATGAAGCAGCGGACCGTGTCGGGCACGCGCTGGCCACGCTCCAGTGCGTCGCGGAAGACACGCGCGTACATGTCCATGTCTTCCTTCTTCCCGGCCGTGCACGAGCCCGCGTAGGCGATGTCGACGAGCGTCTCGCTCGGCAGCTCGTCGACGTACATCCCGTTGCCGGGGTCGCCGGGGAGCGCGATCATCGGGCGCAGCGTTGACGCGTCGATCTCGATCACCTTCACGTACTCGGCGCCCTCATCGGAGCACAGCCCCTCGCACAGCGCGCGCGCGTCTTCAGGCGAGATGCCGCGCTGCGCCACGAGATACTCCACCGTCTTCTCGTCCGGCGCGATGATCCCCGTGAACGCGCCCACCTCGGCGGCCATGTTCGTCATCGTCGCGCGCTCGTCGACCGAGAGCGCCTCGACTGCCTCGCCCGCGTACTCGATGATCTGACCGATGGCGTCGCCGTTCTTGATGTACGGGTGGCGCAGGATCTCGAGCATGAAATCCTTGGCCGTGATGTTGTCCGGCTTCTTCCCGCGCACGATCACCTTGAACGACTTCGGCACCTCGACGCGCACGTCCTTGGTGATCCACGAATTGAAGATCGCCGTCGTCCCCACGCCGAAGGCGACGCACCCCACCGCGCCCGCGTGCGGCGTGTGCGAGTCGCTGCCGATGATCACGTGGCCGGGAAGCGCGTGCGCCTCGAGGATCTTCGAGTGGCAGATGGCTTCCGACCCCGCGGCGGTGAGCGCCCCGTGCAGATTGAGCCGCTTGTCGAGCTGGCCGTACAGCTTGATCCCCTTCGCCTGCGCGAAGGTCCGCTGTTTGGCCTCGAGCTGGTTGGCGACATCGAGCAACCCCATCTCGATGTGCTCGGGGCGCATCACCTGATCGAGAAAGGTGAGGTGGTCGCGGAAGAAGAACACCGACGACGGATCGTTCACCGGCTCGTCCTTCCCCACGAGCTCCTCGAAGAAGATCGCCGACATCGGCGTCACGTACTCGTGGCTGAAGCGGATGTCGGTGCGCACGAACCCCTGGTCGCCGGGCTTCACCGCACGCACGCCGGTCTGCCCGCTGCTCGCGTCCACCACCCAGTGCCGTGCGAAGATCTTCTCGGCGATCGTCATGGGGCGGGGCTTGGTCGTCACCTTCGGGACTTCGACCTTCCCCTGGAGCCGCGCGACGTTGTAGTTGAACAGCCCGCCGTATTCGATGATCCCGCGCGAGATCTCCCCCTCACCTTCGGTGAACTCGGAGAGTGGAATCTCCTCGCCCCGTCGAACGCGCTCGATGAGATCGAAGTTCGTGGACGTGAAGAGGCCGAGGTTCTGGCAGTTCTCGCGGTAGATGCGCTCGATGTTCTCGGCGATCACCAGGCGAATGCCCGCCACCATCTCCGCGTAGGGCGACTGCTCGCGCGATGATCCCTTGCCGCGCCGCTTCCCCGAGACGCTCGCCACGAAATGTCCGTTCCGCACCGAGCCGCGCACGAGCGGGAACTCCTCTCCAGCCTTGAGTCCCAGGTACGGGAAGTCGCCGAGCGTGTCGTCGAAGTAGTAGCAGATGTAGGCTGGCGTGATCTCGTCGGTCGAGATGTTGTCGCGCAGCTTGGGGTGGGTAGGCGAGCCGACCGGAGCCGAGGGGTCGAAGGGGAGGTCCTCACCCGCGAGCTGTCGGCGGAGGAGTGCGGGGTCTTCGGTGAGGAAGAGGACGCGTCCATCGAACCGAACGCGGTCCGGCACCTTGCTCACCGGCCGCGAGAGGAGGCTCTTGATCATGACTCGATCGGTACCCGCCGATGTGTGAGACGATCATCCGCCGCGCGCCTACGGCGCCCGGCCACGCGCATTCATTGCAAGATGCGCCCCGGGGTGGGGGGAGACAAGTCGGTCGGGGGCGGTTGTGGGTTGTGAGTTGTGAGTTATGGGTTGTGGGTCATGCGTTGTGAGTATGCTCGTGCTCAGTGCCCACTCACGACCCACAACCCACAACCCATCACTCACCGCTTACCGCCGATCGGCGTCCCTTCTGCTATCGCGACGGATGTCCCTCCTGTCGTGGCGGATGTCGCGCCTGTCGGCGCGGCGATCCCGCACGTCGCTCCGCCAGTCGCGCCTGTCGGCGCGGAGGTCGTGCGCATCGCGGTGGATGTCCCGGCGTTCCTGACGCGCGGCGTCGATGTCGTGATGTCGCACATCTCTTCGGAGATCGCGACGATCGGAGCGGATGTCGTGGGTGTCGGATCGGATGTCGCGAGTGTCGGACCGAATGTCTCGCCGGTCATGGTGTGCGTCCCGGACGTCGGAGCGGAAGTCCCGATGGTCGGAGCGGAGGTCACGCCGCGCGCGCCACGCCTGCGCGCGTGCCGGGGATCCAAGCCCGACTCCGGGGGGCGTGCTCTGCGCGGCCGCCACGGTCGTCAGCCCGAACGTCATCGCGGCGCCGAGCGCCGCCAGTCGAATGCGAAGCATAGATCCTCCACCTCGTCATGGTCTCGGACGCACGCGCCAATGCGTGCGGTCCAGAGAGGTGGACGGTGGGGGAGGGGCGGGTGTTAAGAGTTGTGGGTTGTGGGTCATGGGTTTTGAGTGTGGCGCTCTGGGTGGATCAAAGGGGGCAGAGCCGATCGATCGGCTCTGCCCCCTTTGATCCCGCATCACCCAGCACTCACAACCCATAACCGCCTACCGCCTTCCCCTCTGGCATCTACGCGGAAAGATGCTATCGTTAGCCACGGTCCTCAGGGCCTCGGCAGTGTTGCGCCAACTGCGTTGTCGTTCAACGACTTAACCTTGAAACCGGATGGCACGCTGTGACCCTACCGCTCACGCCAGGCCTCCCCACCCCGGTCGACCACCCGGCGCCCAGCGCGGTCGACTTTCCGCTCGGATGGATGCTGGATAGGGCGGCAGCACCGCTGCAGTATCGCGCCATTACCGAAGTCGCTCGGCTCGCCGTGCCCAATGCGGCGAAGCTGGTCGCGCTCCCATACAGCTACGAGCCCGCGATCAGGCTCGCGCTCATGCAGCAGCCGGATGGGACGTGGAACCGGGCGATGCTCACGGTCCCCCCGTCGCGCGCGCCGCAGAGCTTTCAAGGTGTGGGGACGATCTCCGCCGTCCGCCGGCTGCTCGAGTACGGTTGGGATGCGGAGTCCCCGCCGCTGCTCCAGTCGCGCCGAGTGCTGTTCCGGCTCCTGGCCGAGGACGACGATGCGACGTACCTGTTCGAGCTCGTGCCGCGGGGGAAGTCGGACATCGACGTGATACGCCATGGCCGTGCGATCCTTCGCGAGGCGGCAGCGGCGGCATTGGCGCAAGCAGGGTACGAGCGGGACCCGCGGCTCCGCGGCGCCGCGCGTCGCATCATCGAGCGGATGGAGAACTTCCTCCGCTCGCCGATCGCGCAGAAGCCTTTCATTCGTGTGGGGAATCAGCACGTGCTCGCGCCCGACGCGGCGCCGCCGTCGTTCTTCACGCTCGTGATGCTCGCCCACATGCCCCTGTTCCGAAGCGAGCACTACGGATTCATGGATCTGCTGTATCAGTACCTCTCGCAGCCCGCTCCGCGTCCGGTCCCCGCCACTGTCGTCGGGAAGCAGGTGGTGCGCGAGCCGCATCTCGTGCTTGGCGATCCGTTGCCGCATCGCAATGCCGCGGATGCCGATGTCCCCGCGGCGCTCACCTGGCTGGAGATGTTCGCGCGCCTCGATTTCCTGCGGCGCAACGAAGGGTGGAACAAGCTGTTCGAGCGCTTCCTCGACGATCGCGACGCGATGGGCGTGTGGCGCCCTCCCAAGCGGACGGCCGTGCTCAAGAGCGCGAATCCCTTCGTGTGGCCGAGCTTCCCGCTCGAGTCGCAGCTCGTGGGCGAGGAGCGGTGGAGCGACGTCACCTTCCGGCTCGGACTGATCGCTCGGCTCTCGGGGCGGGCGATCAGCGTGGTGTGAGTGCGCGGGGGCGTTGATCTTGTGGGTGCAGCTGTGGCGCCCGCACGCTACGGGCACCCTTCACTGTTGTGAATGCCGACAGAGACAACTGAAACCGCACAGACGTTCGATGCGCTGAAGCTCGTGCCCGAGGTGCTGCGCGCCGTGCACGACGCAGGCTACGAGCACCCGACACCCATTCAGGCGCGCGCGATCCCCCTGGTGCTCAAGGGGCGCGATGTGATCGGTCTCGCGCAGACGGGGACGGGCAAGACGGCGGCCTTCACCCTCCCCATCATCCAGCGCCTCATCGGTGGCCCGAAGCGGCTGCGCGCACTGGTGCTCACGCCTACGCGCGAGCTCGCTGCACAGGTGAAGGAGAGCTTCGTCCGCTACGCGTCGCACACCGAGCTCGAGGTGGTGGACGTGTTCGGCGGCGTCGCGCTGGGGCCGCAGGAGAAGGCGCTCCGCCGCGGCGTCGATGTGGTGGTGGCCACGCCGGGTCGGCTCATCGACCACTTGGAGCGGCAGAACGTCGCGTTCGATGATCTGGAAGTCCTCGTGCTCGACGAAGCCGACCGCATGCTCGACATGGGCTTCGCGCCGCAGCTCAACCGGATCGTGCGCGACATTCATCCGTACCGGCAGACGCTGCTCTTCAGCGCGACCATGCCCCCGGAAGTCGAGGCGCTCGCCCGCAAGTACCTGCGCAAGCCGATCGTCGTGCAGGTGGGGCGCCGCACCGAGGCCGCCGATACGGTCACGCACGCCGTGTATCCCGTCCCGCGCGAGCGGAAGAGCGCGCTCCTCGCCGAGCTGCTCAAGCGCGACGGGATGGACTCGGTGCTTGTCTTCACGCGCACGAAGCACGGCGCCGACCGGGTGGTGCGCCATCTCGAGCGCGAGGGGATCAGCGCGCTCGCGATGCACGCCGACAAGGCGCAGGGGCAGCGCGTCGAGGCGTTGCAGCGGTTCAAGAGCGGCGATGTACGCGTTCTCGTCGCCACCGACATCGCGCAGCGCGGCCTCGACATCGCCGGGATCTCGCACGTCATCAACTACGACGTGCCCGCACAGACGGAGGACTACGTGCACCGCATCGGACGAACGGGGCGCGCGTCGTCCACGGGTGACGCGTTCACGTTCATGGCCCCCGACGAGATCCCCATGGTCCGGCTGATCGAGCGCGTGCTCGGCCAACCGATCCCGCGCATCTCGGTGCCAGGGTATGATTTCGGGACGGAGGCGGCGGATTGAGTTCTGAGTGATGAGTTGTGGGTTGTGAGTGTAGTGATGAGCACGAACATGCATCGCATCTCGAGCTCACCACCAACCCATAACCCACAACCCATAACCCATAACCCACAACCCACAACCCTTATCTTCTTTCCCCCCTCCGCACCCGCCCCAACCTCGACACCACCACCGTATCGGATGCCCGCCTACGCCGGATCAACACGGTCGTGTTCCCGGCGCCGTAGCCGAGTCCGGTGGGGGTGTAGGCGATGGAATCGCGGGTCGTGCGGAGGGTGACGCCGTGATCGGCCCGCAGCGAGCGCGTGAGGATCGTGTCGTCGTCCGTGTGGACGGTGACGACGCCACGCAGGGCATCGATGCGCACGGCGACGCGAACGCCGCGCAGGATGGCCGTGTTGCGGGCGACGGCCAGCTCTGCCATGAGCTCGGTGGCGGCGCCGTGCACCGCCGTGCTGTCTCGGAGAGCGCCGAACGCTGGAAGGCAGACCGTCGCGAGGATGCCGACGATCGCGAGCACGATGACCATTTCCACGAGCGTGAAGCCGCGCATACCCGTTCCCTTTGCCGGTCGGGCGCGATATATACCACGTACCTTCCGGCACACTGCCATCGGAACGCTGCCGTCCGTATCCAATCCTCCCGCGCTGTAGATCGATCATGAGGACCCGCTTCGCGCCCCTGCTGTTGGGGCTTGCCGCGTGCGCGCCCGCCGCTCGGCCAAGCCCCACGCCGGCGCCGTCCGTGCCGCCCGTCGCATCGGACACGAGCGCGCGCACGGTGGTCGTGCGCCCGGATACGACGCCGCTCGACACGATGGTGTCGTATCGCGTGCCGCCCTTCAAACCACTTCCGCTCATTCCGTGGGGAGCGCCGCCGCCGGGCGAGCCGCATGCGGAGCGCGTGCGCACGTACGATCTCCAGCATCAGGTCGTGCACGTGCGCTTCGACTGGGCACGGCACGCGGTGGTCGGCACGACCATGCTCCGCGTGGCGGCGCTTCCCGGGCAGCCGCTGTCGGACGTCGCGCTCGACGCGATCGGGATGACGTTCAGCGCGGTGCGCGATGCGACCGGTCGGCCGCTGCGCTACGACTATGACGGTCGCACGCTCACCGTGCACCTCGCGGCGCCGGTGCGGCCGGGGCACGTGGCGAGCTTCACGGTTGCGTACGAGACCGTGCAGCCGAAGAAGGGCGCGTACTTCATCGACCGAAAGCACATCGTGTGGACGCAGGGCGAGATGATCGACACGCGCTACTGGGTGCCCACCTACGATGAGCCGAACGACAAGACGACGTGGGAGTTCTACATCCGCACGGCGAAGGGCGAGCGCGCGCTGTCCAACGGCGTGCTCGCCGACTCGCAACCGGGTCGCGATGCCATCACCTGGCACTGGGTGCTGAAGAAGCCCGCGTCCACGTACCTCATGACCGCCGTCACGGGGAACTTCACGGTGCTCCGCGACACGTGGCATGGCACACCCGTCGACTACTGGACGTACCCCGATTCCGTGCGGGCCGCGTGGCGCGGCTTCGGCGTCACGCCGCGCGCGGTCGAGATCTTCAGCAAGAAGACGGGCGTGCCGTATCCGTGGCGCAAGTACGACCAGGTCGTGGCCCCCGACTACATCTTCGGCGGGATGGAGAACGTCACCGCGACCACGCAGGCGGACGACGACATTCTGCACCCCGCGTGGGCCGAGCCGCAGGCGAATGCGGACGGGCTCGTGGCGCACGAGCTCGGGCATCAGTGGTACGGCGACCTGCTCACCCTCGAGGACTGGAGCGATGCGTGGCTGAACGAAGGATTCGCCACGTTCATGGAGCAGATCTTCCAGGAGGAGTACCACGGCAAGGACGAGGGCGCGATCGATCGCCGCAGCGCGCACGAGCAGACGATCGCGGCCGATGAGCGCGCCCGTCGTCCGCTCGTCTACAGCCGGTGGAGCGTCGATCCGCTCGAGCTGTTCCTGAGCGGGCACATCTATCCACGTGGCGCCTCTGTGCTGCAGATGCTCCGCCACCAACTCGGCGACTCGCTCTTCTGGGCGGCCATGCACACGTACACGGTGAAGCACGCGTATGGGAACGTGACGAGCGCCGATTTACGCGACGCGTTCGAGCAGGTGACGGGGCGGAATCTGCATCCCTTCTTCGATCAGTGGGTGTACGGCGCGGGCGAGCCGCTCTTCCGCGTGTCGTACGCCTATGACAGCGCGAGCAGGCAGCTCACCCTCGACGCGCGCGAGACGCAGCCCAGGGACAGCCTCACCGGCTCCTTCGATGCCGACGTCGATGTCGAAGTGCTCACCGACAGCGGCGCGGTGGAGCACGTGGTGCCGGTGCGGATGGGCGCGGGGCATGTGGCGATCGCGCTCCCCGCACCGCCACGCGCCATCGAATGGGACAAGGGCGATTGGCTGCTCGACGTCACCGACTTTCCGCGGCCCACGGTGATGCTCGCCTACCAGCTGGCGCACGACGACGATGTGACGGGGCGACTGGAGGCCATCGAGCTGCTGAGCGAGCGCACGGCGGATCCCAAGGCGCTGCCGAGTCTCGCGACCGCCGCGCGCCACGATGCGTTCTGGGCCGTGCGCCAGGCGGCGGCGGAAGCGCTGTCGAAGTTCGCGCCGTCGAACAGCGGGCGCGCGCTCCGCTCCGGCGCGGAGACCATCGCGCGTGCGGCGCTCATCGCGGCGGTGGGCGACAGCGATGCTCGCGTGCGCCAGGCGGCCGCGTCGTCGCTCGCATCGTTCCCCGGCCCAGATGTGGTGAGCGCGCTCCGTGGGCGGACGAACACCGATTCGTCATATTTCGTGCGCGGTGCCGCGCTCATCGCGTTGGCGAAGGTCGATCCGACGGCGGCCACGCCGGCCATCAACGAGGCGCTGCACCGCGACTCGTGGCTCGACATCGCGCGCACGGCGGGAGTGCGCGCGTTGGCGTACGTGCCGACCGAGGCGGCGTGGGACACGCTGCTCACGTTCCTCGCGCCGTCCGTCGTGCGCGAGACGCGAGAGGCGGCCATCGCATCGCTGCTCGCGCGGTCGAAGGGACGCGAAGCGGCGCTGGCGCAGGCGCTCGTCCCCGTACTCGATGCGCCGGACTTCTACTCGCGCGTCGATGCGGCGGTCGCGCTCGGTCGTCTGAAACAGGCGGCCAGCATCGCGCCGCTGGAGGCGCGACGGAAGGTGGAAGCGGAGAGCCGCGTCATCAACGCCATCGACGCGGCCGTCGCCGAGATCCGTGCCGCGCAGGAGTAAACGTTATCACGATGTACGGCCGTCATCATGTACGGCTGTCATCCCGAGCGGAGCGAGGGATCTCCTCGCTCCGGGCCGAGATTCCTCGCTGCGCTCGGAATGACAACGGTCGGCGCTCGGAATGACAACGGCCGGCGCTCGGAATGACGATGCCCGATACGGCGCGAAATTCGCGAGCGACGCGCTCTGACCCACCATCACCACGACGAGGATCGCATGAAGATCACGATCGAGTATTGCACGCTCTGAAACTACAAGCAACGGGCCGCCAGTCTGGCGGCCGAGATCAGGAAGTCGTATCCCCACGCGGACATCGAGCTGATCACCTCATCGGGCGGTCGCTTCGAGGTCTATCACAATGGCGCGCCGGTCTTCGAGAAGTCGAAGGTCGGGCGGCACCCCAAGCCGGGTGAAGTACTCGAACTGCTCGCCGGAGCCGATCGGACGTAACGCATCATGCGCATTGCTCTTTCCACGGGGGGCGGCGACGCCCCCGGACTCAACGCCGTCATTCGCGCCGCCGTCCTCTCCGCCGTCAACCGCGGATGGGAAGTGCTCGGCATCAAACGTGGCTTCGCCGGACTGCTGGGCGAGGATGAAGTCATCCCGCTCACCGCGACCACGGTGCGCGGCATCGCGCATCTGGGCGGCACCATCCTGCGCACGACGAACCGCGGCAGCCCGTTCCGCTACCCATATCAGCAACCCGACGGCACGGTCGTCGAGGTCGATCGCTCGGACGAGCTGATCGCGCGCGCGCGCGAGCTGGGAATCGACGCCATCATCTCGATCGGCGGCGACGGCTCGCTCGCCATCGCGCAGGGGTTGTTCGAGAAGGGGATCCGCATCATCGGCGTGCCGAAGACGATCGACAACGACGTGAGCTGCACGCACACGACGTTCGGCTTCGACACCGCGGTGAACACCGCCATCGACGCGATCGACAAGCTGCATACGACGGCGGAGAGCCACGATCGCGTGATCGTGATGGAGGTGATGGGGCGCAACACGGGCTTCATCGCGCTGCACAGCGGACTCGCGGGGACGGCCGACGTCGTCCTCATCCCCGAGATCCCGTACGACATCGAGAAGGTGTGCGAGAAGATCCGCGCGCGCGATCGTGCGGGGCGGTACTTCTCGATCGTCGTCGTGGCCGAGGGCGCGTACCCGAAGGGTGGCGAGGAGTCGGTGATTGGTGATTCGTTGCCCGGGCAGGCGAAGCGGTTGGGTGGCATTGCCGACAAGCTCGCGCGCGAGATTCAGGCGCGGACGGGGAAGGAGTGCCGCTCGCTCGTCCTCGGTCATCTGCAGCGCGGCGGCGTGCCGACCGGCTACGACCGCCTGCTGGCGACGCGCTTCGGCGGTGCCGCGATCCGCGCCGTCGCTGACGAGTGCTGGGGGCACATGGTCGCGTTGCAGCCGCCGAACATCGTGTGCGTGCCGATCGCGGACGCGCTCCGACAGACCAAGCGCGTGCAGCCGGAATCGAGCGACATCGTGATGACGGCGCGCGCGACGGGGATCTCGTTCGGGGACTAGGGGGCGAGGAGGGACGAGGGGGAGACCGTGGCGCGCACGCTCGATCGACAGGCACCGCCGGTGGTAAACGTTCGCGGCACAACGTGTTGAGATGTTGATACCCGAATGATGTGCATGAGTAGGTTCGCCCCATTACTTCAACCGAGGGCGATCTCCATGCGCATCGTTCCACTCGTCACGTTCGCGGCGGCATGCCTGCTGGTCCCCAATCTCGGAGCGCAAACGGTTGCGCGAGCAGTTCCGCGCGCCGCGGTCAGTCCGCACGTCGAGGCATCGCTCCGTGCGGTCCCGCGTCCAATGCTGCTGACGCGGGAACGGGTTCCTCTGCGCGGGGGCAGGGCGGGGACCTTCACCCCGGCCAGTCTCAAGGGCGTATCCGAAAGTGAGCTGGCGAAGGGGAGGGTGGTGGGCGTCGCGACGCTGGGGGCATCGAACACGCTCGGGGTGCCGGCCGGGACGTACGACTACGTCGTCGCGAAGTCGGGCGGCAAATGGCATCTGTACGCGATGTCGAATGGGCGTGTGGTCAAGGAAGCTCGCAACGTCATGGTCCGGACTCCGGCGACATCCGGCTCCACGCACCGCTCGAGTCCGACGATCTCGCCCAGTGGAGGAAGCCCGAGGCTGACGGCTCCGCACCTCGTTCTCACGCCGGATTCCGTCGGGATTCCGGATGCCCTCCTGCTCCAGCTCATGGCGGCTGGTCCCTCGGATGCGAACGAGCTCCAGGACTGCAACGGGACGGCGAGCACGCCGCACCCCATCAGGGTCGTCGCGATCGACACGCACGGGGCGGACGTGTCCACGCCGATCCAGCTTCACGTGGTGCGCAACCCGCCTCCCGACAACCTCGTCCCCGATCTCGTACCGTCCAGGATCACGATCGCATCATCGACGGAGGCCGACCTCTACTTGAACCTCTGCGATTTTCTGGCAGGATACGTTACCGGAAGACAGTTCAGCTTTGTCTTCAGCGCACCCGGGTATCTTTCCGCCACCTTTCGCCCCGTCGTCGTATCGAACGTGGGGGACGGGGACTCCGTCGTCATGTGGGGATGGTAGGCGGTGCGGCGTCGCAGCCAATCGCCGTGCTCCAACCCCAGTCCCGCTGAGTGGACGCGTCTGTCCCGCACGGAGGACAGGCCCCATGGCGTGACGCGCTTCATGCGCATGGAGTCCTTGTACGGCAACGGTTTAGCTGCGAACGTGCATGACAGGTCCCTGGCACCGACCGTGCATTGGGATGGGCGCCGCTCGAGTCGAGCGGCTTCACGGAGTCAACATGCGCCACCTCGCCATCATCGTCGCGACCGCCGGTTCCCTGGCGATCGCTGCACCGCTCCATGCACAGCGAGCGGATACAACGCGCAACAAGGTCCCGGAGAATCAGCGTCCACCTGCGGGGATGTGCCGTATCTGGCTCGACAACGTGCCGGCCGGACAGCAGCCCGCGCCCACCGATTGCGCGACGGCCATTCGCCATCGTCCGCCCAACGGGCACGTCGTATTCGGCGAGCCGGTGCAGGCACCGCTCGTCGAACGTCGTGCCACGCCACAGATCCAGCGGTTCGCGAACCCGACCGTCCGTCGTGACAGCGCGCCCGCCGCTAACCGGCGCCCGCGTGTCGACAGCGCGCAGCCGCAGACTCGGCCGCTGATCCCACGCCAGGTGCGCCCCACTCGGCGCGATTCGAGTGGACCGGGACGGTGGAGGATGGAGTAGGGGCAGTGAGGGTTGTGGGTTTTGGGTTATGGGTTATGAGTACTGCGTTCTGAGTGGTAGAGCGCGACTCACGACTCAGAACTCACAACCCACGACTCTCACTGCCTCACTTCTTGCACCACCCTCCCTCCATGCACCCCATCCGCGATCACTATCTCCCACCTGATCATCAGGCTTTCATTTCCGCCGAGCCGCCCACGGGGCGGGTGATCGTCATCGCGCCCACGCGCGCGGCGTGCGAAACGATCGAGCTCGCGGTGGGGCTGCACCTCGAGACGTTGCTCGAGCGTGAGCACGGTGCGGAGATCCGCGAGCTTGCGGGAGCAGGGAAGGGATTCGGGATCGTCGCCGGCACGGGTACTGGGAAGACACTGGCCATCCGCCCGATCGCCGAGACCATCCTCGGCACCACCGATCTGCGCGCGGGCGTCGTGAACCGCGAACGTGAAGCGACGCCGGAGACGCCGAGCTGGAACGTGGTCGTCGTCACCACGGGGATCGCGCGTCGCTGGTTCCAGGATGGCGACATCCTCCCGCAGGACACGCTCATCGTCGACGAGATCCACCAGACGTCCGCCGAGCTGGAGCTGTGTCTCGCGCTCGGCAAACGCGTGGGGTGCCGCTTCATCTGGCTGTCGGCCACCGTCGATCCCACGTTCTACGCGCGCTACCTGAGCTCCGCCGAAGTGCTGGAGACGTACGCGTTCGATCCGAAGCGTGCGGCCACCGTGCGCGTGGTGGCGAAGCAGCCGCTCGAGTTTCTCGACGAGAAGTTCCTCCGGCAGGTGCAGCGCGAGCGGCGCGGTGTGGGCGTGTTCCTCCCGACGCGCGCGGCGGTGGAGGAAGTGGCGAGCGTGGTGCGACGCCGCTTTCCGCGTATCGAGGCGGCGTTCTATCACGGCGGCGAGCCCATCCGCATCATCCGTCCCTTCCTCGAAGGGGAGGTGCGCAAGCCGTACATCCTCGCCATGACGGCGGCCGGGCAGAGCGCGCTGAACGTGCAGGGGCTCGACACCGTCATCATCGACGACACGCGCTTCACGAATCTCATCGAGCGCGGGAAGAACGTCCTCACCAAGCTGCACCTTGGCGCGAACGAGATCCTGCAGATGGCGGGGCGCGTGCACGGCCGCGTGGAGGGTGGGCGCGTCTTCATCCTCTCCGATCGACACATCGACTTCGCGAAGCTCCAGCCCACGGAGCCGGAGTTCCAGCTCGCGGGCGACTCCGAGCGCGTCGCGCTCACCTGCGCCGACCTCGGCGTGCGTGCGGATGAGCTGGAGCTGC
>DASVCF010000189.1:0-20690 GCA_036381735.1 Gemmatimonadaceae bacterium
CCTTCGCACGGCTCGTTCACCTTCACAGTGCTCGGCGGCTCATCGGCGACATCGACGCCGACCGCTCCCGCTGCGGGTGCGCACCCGGGCGCACCGCCGGCCGCCGGCGCCCCGTCGCCCGCCGCGCAGCCGAGCACGCCAAGCGCCACGCAGCCCGAGCCTACGAGTACGCCTGCATCCACGAGTGCGCCGGCCGCATTCGGCACGAGCTCGCCGCTCTACGTCCTGGTGCGCGCGGTGAGCTTCGTCGCACTCCTCGCCCTGCTGGGCATCATCGCGTTCCACCTGTTCGTGCTCGGCACGCTCCGCCGCACCGCGGCGTTCGATGTGAGCACACTCCGTCGCGCCAAAGCGCGGGCTGCGTGGCTCGGTACCGTCGCGGCGATCGCGCTCCTCATCGCCACGGTCGCGCGACTCTACGCCGAGTCGTACGCGGTGTATGGCGCCACGGGCGACCCCGGCTTCGCCGAGATGCGCACGATCCTCGGCCACACCATGTGGGGACTGGGCTGGATGATCCAGGCCGCCGTGACGCTCATCGCGCTCGTACTCTTCGTCGTCGCCGCGCGCCGCAGCGCGACCGCCGCGTGGACACTCGCCACGATTGCCGTCGTCGTGCTCGCGTTCACGCCTGCGCTCTCGGGGCATGCGGCCGCGTCGCCGCATCGGAAGCCCCTGGCCATCGCGATCGACGGTCTCCACGTCCTCGGCGCCGGCGGCTGGCTCGGCACGTTGCTCGTGGTGATGGTGGTCGGGATTCCGGTCGCCTTGACGCTCGGTACTCGACGCGGCCGCGCGATCGCCGATCTCGTGAACGCGTTCTCGCCGCTCGCGCTCGCCTTCGCCGGCCTCACCGCCGCGACCGGCATCATCAACGCGTGGCTCCGGCTCGGCACACTCCCCGAGCTCTGGCAGAGCAGCTACGGCCGCACGCTCATCGTGAAGCTGCTCGTGCTCTCCCTCGTGATCGCCACCGGCGTCTACAACTGGCGCCGCGTGCGCCCTTCGCTCGGCGATGAGGCCGGCGCGCTGCGCATCCGCCGCTCGGCGTCGGTCGAGCTCGTCATCGGGCTCGTCGTGATCATCGTGACGGCGGTCCTCGTCGCGATGCCGACACCGTGAACGGCGGTGGGTCGGAGGGCAAGGGAGAAGGGAGAAGGGAGAAGGGAGGAGGAACGATCTCGGGCCGCGGTGTCATTCCGAGCGAACGCGAGGAATCTCGGGCGTGTGTCATCCCGAGCGGGAGCGAGATCCCTCGCTCCCGCTCGGGATGACAGCCTCCCGGGATGCCCCCGGCGGTTCCTCCCTCCTCCCTTCTCCCTCCTCCCTGTTGTTCTGACTCACTGACTTACTGACCCACTGACTCACTTTTCTCCGCCTGGCCACTTCGAGTCCCGACACTACCGCGCCCAGCCACACCGCGCCGGCCGCCGAGCCGACGATGATGCCGCTGAAGGAGTGCACGCCCAGCGCGAGGCGGCTCACGCCGATCGCGATCGTCAGCACGACGGCGCCGGCCCACAGCGCGGTGCGCCAGCGCCGTCCAGGGACTGCGCGGCCCACGAGGTAGGCGAGCAGTCCGAAGGCGACGAGTGCGCCGAGCACGTGCGCGCTCGGAAAGCTCCAGATCACGCGCGCGCCGAGCGGCGCCGCGAAATCGGGTCGCGGGCGGCGCACGAGCATCTCGAGCACGCCCGTGAGGATCGCACTCCCCACGAGCGCCGCGATCCACGCGCCGCACAGCAGCGGGCGTCGACCCAGGGCGAGCACGACCGCGACGCCGATCCCGAGCACGCTCATGACGGGCGCGGACCCGAACGTGCTCACCACGCGCGCGGCGGCGATGTCGAAGGAGGTCATCGCCTGATGCACGGTGACGGCGAGCGCCATGTCGAAGCGCGCGAGCGTCCCCGGCTCGAACACGCCCTCGGTAATGGAGGCGAAGAGCACGAGGGCCAGCAGGCTCGCGACGATGCCGAGCGTGAGATGCAGCACCAAGTATTCACCGGGCGTGAACCGCTGCACGATGTAGCCGCGCGCCCGCACGTGTTGCGCCTCGAGGCGTGAGAGCGCGGGGACGAGCCGCAGGCGCACGCGTCGCGCCCATCGCCACAGCTCCTCGCGGTGCTCGTCCATCCACCGCCACACGAGGACCACGACGACGATGAGCGCGACGAGCAGCGCGACGACGAACCCCGCGCGCCCGAGCCCGCGTTCGAGGCGCGGCAGGTTGCGCCCGAAGAGGTAGCCGATCCCGCCATAGACGAGCGACCACGACACGCCGCCCAGCGCGTTGTATGTGCTGAACGTGGCGAACGGCATGCGCGCGACGCCGGCCAGCAAGGAGACGACAATGCGCAGCAATGCCACGAACCGGCCCACGAACACGGTCTTCGCGCCGTGGCGGTGGAAGTACTGGTGCGCGGTATCGAGTCGCGCTTCGGAGAGGCGCAGCCATCGCCCGTAGCGCTGGAGGAGGACGAAGCCGCCCTCGCGCCCGATCAGGTAGCCGCCCGTCCCGCCGGCGATGGTACCGAGTGCGGCGGCGAGCACCACGCCGACGATCGAGAGACTCCCCTGCGCCGCGAACGCCGCGGCCATGATGAGCGCCGTCTCGCCGGGCACGGGGAATCCGAGCCCTTCCAGCATCACGAGCAGCGCGACGCCGGCATAGCCATACGTGGTGACGAGGTGGAGCAGGGTGTGAGTCATGAACCGTGCGGAGTGGTGGGCGCACGCTGACGTCGCGTACGCCCGCATGGGATGATACCCACCAGCGCCCGGTTGGGTGCACCGGCCGGTGCGTGCCGTGCACGCGGCGGCAGCCTGCTGTGTACATGCACGGGCACGCGCCGGCCGTCTACTATCCAGATAGTTGACAACCGGCCCGGGCCGTGTATGTTGCTACTATCACCATAGTACGAGGTCGCGCATGGCGGACATCGTGTTGGGGGATCGCGAGCTGGATGTGATGGGCGTGCTCTGGGAGCTGGGCTCCGGCACCGTCGCCGAGGTGCGCGACGCACTCCCGGCGGACCTCGCCTACACCACGGTCCTCACCATCCTCCGGAACCTCGAGGCCAAGGGGTTCGTCTCGCACGAGACGGAGGGGAAAGCGCACCGCTACACCCCCCGCGTCGCGCGACAGGCTGCGCGCCGCAGCGCGCTCAGCCGGCTCATCGACAAGCTGTTCCACGGCTCCCCCGAGCAGCTGCTCGCGCAGCTCGTCGAGGACCGCGCGCTCACGGCCGAGGATCTGCGCCGCCTGCGCTCCACGCTCGGCGCGAAGTCGCGGACCCCGCGAAAAAGGGGGAAGCGATGAGCACGGTGACGCTGATCGCCGTAGCGTCGCGGGCACCGCACACGCGGAGGGCGCGATGATCGCCGCGTGGATGGGCTTCACGCTCGTGGTCGGCGCATGCTTCGCGCTCGCCGCGCTGGCCGGCGAACGCGTGGCAATGGCGGCTGCGCGTCCTGTGCGCACGGTGTGGATCGCGGCCATCATCGCGATGCTCGCGTGGCCGGCGCTCGCGCTCGCGCACGCGAGCGCCTTCGGTTCGTCGGCCGTCGCGGGCGCACTGCTCGCCCCGATCACCGTCGGCGTGCACCGCGCGACGGTGTTCGTCGCTGGTTCCGCGTCGGCGCACCTCGCCCGCGCGCTCGACGTCGTGCTCCTCGCCAGCTGGTCGATGCTGAGCCTCATCTGCCTCGTGCATCTCGCGCGCAGGATGCACGCGCTCGCGCGGCAACGTCGCTCGTGGTCGACCGAGTGCGTCGATGGCGTGTGCGTTCGGCTCTCATCCGATGTCGGGCCCGCCGTCGTGGGGCTCCGTCCGATGGAGATCGTCCTCCCCGAGTGGACGCGCGCCCTCGACCGCCCGCTGCGCGCGCTGGTCCTGTGCCACGAGCACGAGCATCGCCGCGCGCGCGATCCCCACGTCCTCTTCGCCTCGACGCTCCTCGTCGCCCTCATGCCGTGGAACGCCGCGCTCTGGTGGTGCGTGCAGCGGCTCCGCCTCGCCATCGAGATGGACTGCGACGCGCGGGTGCTGCGCGCGCATCCGCGCCCCGAGCGCTACGGGTTGTTGCTCCTCACCATCGCGCAGCGCCATTCAGCCGCGGCCACGCGCTTCGCTCCGGCGCTCTCAACGCCATCATCAAACCTCGAGCGGAGGATCCTCGCCATACGTCGCTCGATCAGCCACATCTCTCGCACACGCATCGCGCTTTTCGGTGCCGCGGCCTCCGCGGCCATCGCCATCGCCTGTTCGGTCCCCGCGCCCGACACGCCGACGGGGCCGCGCGCGTCCGCAAGCCGCGCCGCGACCCCGAATCGCTTCGTCGCACCGGCTCCATCATCCGCATTCGTCAGCTTTCAGATCGACAAGCCCGCGATGCCGATGTCGGGGAATCCGGCGCCGCAGTATCCGCAGGCGCTCGAACAGCAGCACGTCGATGGGAACGTGCTCGCGCAATTCGTGGTGGATGCATCGGGGCAGGTGGACATGAACACCTTCAAGGTGCTCGACGCCACCGACCCGCGATTCGTCGACGCGATCCGAAACGTGCTCGGCTCCTGGAAGTTCACGCCCGCCGAGGTGGGCGGCCACGAGGTGAAGCAGCTCGTGCAGATGCCGTTCGCGTTCGAGGCATCGTGAAAGCGGCGACGCATTCACCGCATGCGACCAACGCGAGTTGGTGTGGCGCGCAGTTCAGGGCGGAGGGCATGGTGAATCCGTTCACAGCAGCGCCGAGCGCGGCCGCCGGCGTCGGAGCGCCGGTGGCCTATCCACCGCGGGGCAGCACGACGAGCCCCAGCGGCACGCGCCGGATCCCGGCCCAGCGATGCGTCTCCCCGTTGCGCTCGCGAACGAGCAGCTGGCTCGAGATGCCGCCGTCGAGCATCACCGCACGCTGACATCCGAGCGCGCCCATGAGCGCGGCCATCTCGGGCGTGGTGAGCCCGAACGGCACGAAATCGAGCGTGCCGTCGAGCGCGTCGAAGCGCGTGAGCGCGATGAGGACACGGCCGTCGCGCAGGGTGCCGATGGCGAGCCGCGCATCGCGGTGTCCGAGGTCGATGTCGCCGCGCGCCGCACCGCGCAGCGCGGGCGGCACCTCGCCGTCACCCTCGAGGAGCGTGGGATACGACTGAAACGCCGCGACGATTCCCGGCGCATACCGCGCTGCCGCGATCTCTTGCGCACGCACCCACCGCGGTGCACCCGATGAATCGATGACGATCGCCGTGGACAGCGGTCCTCGCCCCGGCGCGAGGAACTCGCGCCCGTGGAGCACGACCCATCCCCACGGCAGCGAGCCGACGAACTGTCCGGCGTTCACGGCGACGATGGCCTCACGCGGTGCACGCGCGATCGTCCAGTCGGCGCCCAGGATCCCGTGACGGAAGGCGGTGTCCAACCGGAAGCGCGTTTGGCGTGGGTCGATCCGCACGATGATCGCGCGCACGCGCCACGCCTCGCCATCGCCGGCAAGACGTATCTCCCCCCACTCGACGCCGTCCGCGGCGTGATGCCACGCGATCGCCCGCGCGACCTCTGGACGCGCGGCGCTCCAGCGCGCCGGCGCGCGGTCCGAGCGCCACCACTCGCGCCACACGCCGTCCTGCTCTACAGCCAGTGCGGAGCGCGAACCGGTGTGTCGGCCGTCGAGCGAACCACGGACGACCGCGCTCGGCTGCGCGGCGTCGAGCACCACGCACCCGGCGAGCGCCGCGCCGTAGAGGGCGCGGCGCGCGAGCCTGCTCACCAGCTCGCGCCCTGCCGGTACAGCGCCCCCGACAACTTGTCGAGCTCGTCGTGATGGGCGTCGAGCGCGGCGAGCTCCGTCTTGTTCAACCCGTGCCGGTAGCGACCGAGGTTGGACAGCACGCGCTCCTTCGCGATGTCGAACTGCTCCCGCGTCATCCCGCTCCGCGCGGCGGCGACGCTGTCCGCCTCGCTCTGCACCGCACGGATGCGCTCGATCAGCTGCTCGTGCGCCGTGTTGAGCGAATCGAACCTCGCGAGGTCGGCGGGTTTGGCGGGCACGGGCCCGCACCGCTGCTTCGCCTCGGCCGAGTCCTTCTGCGCGATGGCGCGCGCCGGCGCCCCCATCTGCTCGAGCTGCAGCCGCCGCGCTTCCGCCGTATCGCCGCGCTGCATGGCGGCCTGCACCTGCTGCATCATCGCCATCATGCGCGTGCGGTCCATGGCCATCGCCATCGTGGCCGCCCGCTGGTCACCCTCGTGCGCTCGGCTGAGCGTGTCGAGCGTCTTCTCCATGCAGAACTTCTGGTCGGACACGGCCGTGTTGTACGCGTTCTCCTCCTTGGGATCGACCGTGGGGAGCTGCTGCTCGAGCGTCTGCGCGCGCTCGTTCATCGCCGCCACGCCGATCCCATCGGCGGTGGAGACGAACCTGAGCTTCGCCTGAAGCCCCGCGATCATCGCCACGACGCGCGCGTTGGTGAGCTCGAGCGTGGTGTCGTCGAACTTGACCGGTGTACCGTCGGCATCCGCATCGGCCGGCGCGCTCGAGGTCACGGCGTGTTTGGCTTTCTTGATGAGCTTGCCGAACTGCGCGTGCGCCGGCACGGGGGCGGCGAGCGCGAGCATGACGGCGGCCGGGACGAGCGCGGCGCGGGTGAGCATCGGGTATCGCATCCAGATTCCTCGTGGAAAGCGTGGTCGGGTGGGGAAGGGGCGGCCGGCAGCTATGGCGTGCTGCCGTTCGCCAAGCCGTCGTTCATCTGCTGCATCGCCTGCTGGAAGCGCGTCATCTCCGCCCGGTGCGCGGCGGCGAAGGCGACGTTGTCCTTCGAGATGTTGGCCGGGAGCTTGTCCATCCTGCCCTGCTGTGCGTACACGCTGGCGACGGCGACCTGGGTGTACGTGAACAGCACGAGCACGTAGTCGCGCGTGGAGATTCCCGCGCTCTCGATGGCGCGGCGCACCTGAGGTACCGCCGCCAGACGGTCGGCCATCTGCTGGATGCTCTTCGCGTCGTTGAGGCCTTCGTCGTCGCTCAGTCGTTTGGCGAGCTGTGGATCGGCGTCACTGAGCCGCGCGAGGTTGCGCGTCGCCTCCGTGGCCCGGGCGACGTTGGTGGTAGTGAGCCGGAAGCGCGCGAGCGCCGCATCGTCCAACAAGTCGGCGCCGGTCGACTGGTCGGCCGTGGCCGTCGCCGCCGGGGCGGCGTTCGTCGTTGGCGCGACCGACGGATCGGCGGCCGGCGCGTTCCCCTTGCTGCAGCCCACGAGCACACCGGCGGCGAGCACGAGAAAGGGAATTAGTCGCATCATAGTCCTTATTTGTGGAAGGTGAGCGTCACCGACGCGGGGTTGGACTGCACGATCTCGTAGGCCGGCGTCGAGCCGGGCGCCCGCGCGACGACCGCTTGAACGACCCACGTGCAGGTCATGGGGAATCGCCCGCCGGGCTCCGCGGCTCGGATGGTGACGGGGAATCCGGACGACGGGAGCGGGTAGGACGCCCCGCTCTCGCACACGGGCTGGGCGCGCGTGGAGGCCGCCTGGATGCGGTACGGCCCCGTCATCCCGTCGAGGTGCACGCGGGCCATCTCCACCTTCGGCAGTGGTATCCACCGGGCGTAGACGCGGACGTCCGGTGTCCCCGGTGCACACGCCGACGCGGTGGCCGGCGTGCACGCGTTGGGAAACGGCGCCGTGATCGCCTTGCTCCAGTGGACGCCATCCAGCGAGACCTCGAACGACTGCCGGAAGGTGGCAATGGTGCCGGTGACCGCGCTCATGAGCACCTCCTGCGGGATCCCGGCTGCGCGCTGCGCACGAGCGGTCGTCCGCGGAGGGGTCGGCGGCGCGCCCTGCGCCGCGAGCGGAGCGACGGCACGGAGCCACGCCGCGGCCACGACGAGCATCGTCATCCAGGTGCGGTATCGGGAAGCGCGCATGGCCACGGCTACCGTGCCTGGTCCACCACCACGGTCACTGCATTGGACGGGTACATCATGTAGTCCTGCGACTGCCCCGGCGCGGGCGTCCCATGGGACGCGACCCCGAAGACGACCCACGTGCAGGTGATCGGAAACGCGCCGCCCGAGCCGGACGGTGTGATGCGCACCGGGAATCCGGGCATCGGCTGCACGCGAGCGTCGCCGACCGAGCACAGGCTGGGGCGCGACCCCGGGATCTGCACCCGATACGGCCTCGTGAGCGTGGGATGCTCGCGGGATGCCACGGCCATGTCGGCGGGCGGATCGATCGGTGTCCAGCGCAGGTAGACGGTGATGGGACGCGTGCGCGGTGCGCAGGCCGCGTTGGTACCCGGTCGGCACGTGATGGACGTTCGGATGGACGTGCTCCAGTGCACGCTGTCGAGCGAGACTTGCAGCGAGCGCTGGAAGGCGGCGAGGGTGCTGGAGATCGGGACGGAGCCGAGCGCACGTGCCGGGATCCCGCCGGGCGGCAGGGCGCGGGACGCGGTCGAGGCGACCGGCAGCTTCGGCCGCGAAGCCTGCGCGGCAAGCGGCGCGGCGGCAACCAGGACGAGCGCGCCGCCGATCGCGAGAACTACGGCAGCGACGGGAGCGATCGTACACGCTCTCATTGTCGTGTGTCGCATGACGCTGTTCCTCACTGCACGGCCGACGATATCGACGCGCTCACGAACACCGTCGGCGCGCCGCCGTTCACGAGCGTGATCTGGTTGGTCGTGCCGGCGTGCAGCTGCACCAGTGCCATGCACGAGCTCATGCCGTTCTTCGCGCTCGCCGTGAGCACGTGGTCATCGCACGTGACGCTGTGCGCGCCGTCGACCTCGATCTCCAGCGCATGAAGTGTCATGTACGACGGGCCGGGCACCGTGACCGTCGGCGTGTAGACCGCGAAGTCCACCACGTACCAGCCCGGGGTGTTCACGTTCACATCGAGCCAGACGTTGGGTTGCGGCGTGCCCGGCGGAGTGCCGAAGTAGGCCTGGTCCAGCAGTCCGACGGCCTGCGCGGAGAGCGAGCTCCCCCCGCTCGCCGCGGCACCGCCCGAGCTCGGAGGCATCGGCACCATGAGCACCGAGTGATCGGGCTGGATGACGCCCTGCACCATCAGCGTCGCGGATCCCCCTTGCCAGTGCGCCGACATCGAGCCGCCAGGACTCACCACCTGCTCGGTCGCCAGAGGCACGAGCCTGTTCCCGGTGCCGTTGCTCCCACTCGAGCCCGGGGACGCCGGCATCGCGGTGTGCCCGTTGTTGCCGCTCCCGCTGGAACCCGAGCCGACCGGACTCGAGCCGTGCACGGTGCCGCCGGAGCCGCCGGAACCCGACGTCGGGCTCTGCGCCAGATGCGCCGATCGTGTCGCCATCGGCGGGGCGGATGAGCCGCTCGGTGTGTTGGAGCGGCTGTTGATGATGATCCCTCGCCGTTCCGCGGCCGACAGGATGGCCGGACCGTTGGGGAGCGCGCGCAGCCGCGTCATCTGCTCGGCCGCGGAACGCGGCTGCGCGCGAAAGACCGGGTGCGCGATGGGATGCGTCGGGCGGACGAGCGGCGCGCGCTGGGCGTCGGCGGACATCGGTACAGCGAGCAGCAACGCTGCGGCGAAGACGGTCAGCGCATGCAGATGCGTGCGGGACATGGACGGGTGTCTCCTCGTGAGACGGGACATGGACGGGTGTCTCCTCGTGAGAATGGATGCGCAACCTCATGGCTGTGATTGCGCGATCTCCGCTCGCTACCGTGTCTACCAGTGGACGTGGTGAACGCGCTCGATCAGAAGCGCAGCGCGATGTGCTCCCAGTTCCGCGTTGGCGTGGTGTAGCCGTTCGGCGCCGCCTGGGCGTCGAGCGTCCCGTGCACGACGAGCACACCTCCAACGAGACTCGATGACGTGATCGTGAGCGTGACCTCGCCGTTTCCCGAGTACGACTGCAGGTCCTGGAGGTAGAGGTACTGCTCAAAGGACTGCGGCTTGTGGATCCTCACATCGACCTGCGTGAAATCGAAGGGGTGCGTCGTGTACGTGCCTGTCTTTGGCGGATAGCCCGGGACGTGGAGGACGACGGCCACGACATTCGGCGCCGGATCGCCCGCTGCGGGTACGGTGGAATCGGTCAGAAACTTGAGGGCCGTCGCCACCGGGCTCCCGCTCAGCTCCCACCTGAACGTGTCGAGTGTGTAGTGCCACGAGCCGGTGATGTTGCCGCTCATCGTCAGCTGGTCCAGCGGCGGCGGCGCGGCCCGCCGGATCGAGATCCGGGTCGCTGCCGTTGTCCGCTGCGCCGGCGTCTTCAGCAGCACGGGCTTGGTCTGCGCGCCGGCGTCAGCCGCCAGCATGGCGATTGCCACGCCAATCAGAAGGAATCGCATCGCGGTCGTGTCTCCGAAGAAGGTGCGCATCAGTTCTTCACCAGCTCCACCCGCCGATTCTGCTGCCGCCCTTCCGGCGTGTCGTTCGATGCCACCGGCTTCGTCGCGCCGTACCCCTTGGTCGCCAACCGGCTCGGGGCGATGTGGTAGGTGCTCTCGAGGTACTGCGCCACGGCCGCCGCGCGCTGCTCGCTGAGCGTCTGATTCGCGGCCGCATCGCCCACGTTGTCCGTGTGCCCTTCGATCGTGAGCTTCAAGTCGGGGTGCGCCTCGAGCATCTCGCCGATCTCCTTCAACGTCGGCGTCGATTCCCCTTCGATCGTGGCCGAGCCGGTGGCGAAGAGGATCCCGTGCGTCGACACGCGGCCGCTCGCGGTGAGCGCGGCGTAGAGCGGCTTGCCGCCCTCGGCGATGCGGATATCGGTGACGAGCGTTGGCGCGTTCTCATCCGGGGAGCTCGGCACCTCCACCTTGATCTTGTTCGTGCGCGTGAAGATGAGCCCGTTGAGCTGTCCCAGGCGCTGCTCGTTGATGTACGCCTTCACGTAGCCGCCGTCGAACATGAAGCGGCAGTGCACGAAGTCGTTGTCGCCAACCCCCGTGATGTCCTGCTGAGCGTTCTTGTCGCCGTTCGGCCCGGTGCCCTCGATCCCAGCGGACGTGTGGTAGCACCAGACGCTCATGTAATGATCGGTGCCGTCGCCGATCGAGAACCGGAGCGGGTTTCCGGTATTGGGATTGAAATACGTGGCCTCGATCGTGAACCGCTGCGGCAGCGATTTCGGAAGGTTGATCCACATCGTCGCACCCGCCGTCGTGCGGAAGTACTTCTTCCCCTGGATGTCGACGACCGTCGCGTTCCCGTCCGTGACGTCCTCGTGCATCGGCAGGTCGCCCACCCTGTCGTCGGCGAAGTCATCGAAGAAGAGCACCTTGTCACCGGGCACGAAGTCGTAGTTGAGCCATGCGCCGCTGCCGGGCGGCTGACTCTCCGCCCCGCCGGCGGCCGGCATGGCCCCGGTCCCGCCGCTCGACGCGAGCGGCGCGCCGGTTCCAGCGGCCGGCGCCGCCTGCGCGGCGGCCGCCATCGCCGCCGCCGAGTCGGCGCTCGACACCACCTGCCCGGTGCTGTCCGTCACCTGCACCTGCTTCCCCGCCGCCTGCGCGCGCTGGATGCACGAGAGATCGGTGACCACGCAGGAGACGAACGAATCCGCCTTGTCCACGGCCGCCTGCGCCGCTTGATCGGTGCGTTGGTCGATGCGCTCCTGCGCCTTCTCCTTGACCTTGTCCTTCAGCTTGTGCATAAACCCCTGCGCGGGCGCGGCCTGGGCACTCCCCAGAAGGAACGCAACGAGCATGAAGGCTCGAAGCAGCGTGCGAGACATGGCGAGCTCCGTGTGTGGTGGCGCGTCCGGTGGTTCACATGTAGCTTCGTTCACCGACGCGCGGCCCAAGCTAGGGCGCGGTATCTTCCAGATCTCAACAGATCAACACGTTGCCCGATAACGTCTTCCGCCTCATCACGCTCGGTCGGCTGGCACTCGTGCGCCCTGAGGGCGGCGAGGACGAGTCGCTTGGCAAACGACGGCGGAAGCTCGCGCTGTTGGCGGTCCTCGCCTTCGCCTCCCGCCCGATCGAGCGGGACTTTCTTCTCGAGATGTTCTGGGGCGATCAGGAGGAGGAGCGCGCCCGGCACTCGCTGAGCGATGCGCTCTCCCACCTGCGGCGCGTCCTGGGTCCCGATTCGATCAGTGCGCGGCGGGATGATGTCTCCCTCGCCGAGGACGTGCGGCTCTCCGTCGATGCCATCGCGCTGAGCAGGGCGGCGGCATCAAAGGACTGGCAGCGCGTGACGGAGCTCTACACCGGTCCCTTCCTCGACTTCGTCCACGTCGAGAGTTCGCCGAGCTTCGAGCAGTGGGCGGCCCGTGAGCGCGATCGGCTCCAGACGCTCTTCGTGCGCGCGAGCACGCATCAGTGTCTCGCGCTCGCCCGCAACCGGCAGTGGGACGCGTGCGCCGAGCTGGCCGCGCGCTGGCTCGACGCCGAGCCACTCTCCGCGGACGCCGCGCTTTACCTGCTCAACGCGCTCAAGGCGCCGGGCACCCGCGACGCCGACGGCAAGGCACTGGCGGCCTACGAGCGACTGGTCACGCGCCTCGCGCGCGACTACCAGACTGCACCCGACCGGAGTGTGAGTGCACTCGCGGCGGACATCGCGCAGCGGGTCGCTGCAGCGCCGACGAGCGACACCGACGACGCGAACACCGGAACGCCCTCGTCGGCCGAGTCCGTATCATCGCCCGCGGACCCGCTCCATCAGCCGCGCACCGAGCCGGCACCGGTGCCGACTGCCGCGCAGCAGCCAGGCGACTCGAGCGTCGCGCCAACGGCATCGCCGCCGTCGCACCCTCGACGGCGGCTCGCCACCTGGATCGGCATCGCCGGGCTCGGCGCGGCCGCGGCCGGCGCCCTCGCGTTCGCGGCGATCCGCGGCGGCGCCGAAAGCTCCTCGTCCAGCAAGCCCGCGATCGCGATCCTCGCCATCGGCAATCGCACGGGCGACACCACGGCCGCGTGGCTCGCCACCGGTCTGCCGCAGATGATCGTGGCCGACCTCTCGCGCAGCACCGCCGTCGATGTAGTGGATCCGAGCCGCATCACGCAGCTGCTGCAGCGGGCGAGTCGCCGCGCGACGGACGAGATCTCGCTCGGCACCGCGCTCGATCTGGGGCGCCGGCTCGGCGCAACCTGGGTAGTGGGCGGCACGCTGAGCCGGAGCAACGGCGCGTTCGTCCTCGAGTTCGACGTGCACGACGTCGCATCCGGGAAGCTCGTGCGACCGTATGTCTTGAGCGATCCGGATGTCATGTCGCTCGCCGATCATGCGGCGGCCCGGCTCCTTGCCGCGGCCGATGCGCACGGGCCGGGTCCGCGACTGGCCGAAGTCGAAACGTCGAGCCTCGCGGCGTACCAGCATTACGTGCACGCGGTGCAGGCGGCCGACGAGGGGCGGACGCTCGACGAGCGGCGCGAGCTCGACGCCGCCATCGGGCTCGACTCCGGGTTCGTGGCCGCGCTCCGCCTGCGGATGTCGCTCTCGAACGGGGCCGAAGCCGACCAGGACACCATCGCCCGACTCGCCGCCGCCTTCGAACACGCGGCGCCCCGCGCCTCCGAGCACGATCGCCTGGAGCAGAGTGTCTACGTGGCGCTCCGGAACGGCGAGCGCAGCCGGAGCGAGGCGCTCGCGCGGCTGCTCGTGCAGCAGTACCCGCGCGATCCGTACAGCTACAAGATGTTGGCGGATGTCTACGTGACGCACGGGCTGTGGGCGGCCGCCGACACGGTGCTCACCCGCGAGCTCGCACTCGATTCGCTGGCCGCCGAGGCGGGGCAGGGGCCGTGCGCACCATGCGTCGCGTATGCGGGGCTGATCGGTGATCTGGCGGCCGAAGGCGATCTCGTGGACGCGGAGCACGCGGCGAACCGGTGGATCGCCCTGCAGCCCGATCTGCCCGCCGCATGGGAGGCGCTCTCGTCCGTGCTCTCCTACGAGCAGCGGTTCGACGAGGCACTCGAGATCGCGCGCCGAGCCGCTTACCTCGCCGGCAACGACCCGGAGTATCGCGCCAGCATCGGGCGGATCCTGCTCATGGCGCGCCGGTGGCACGACGCCGACACCCTGATCGCGCGCTGGAACGCCAGCCCATCGCGCGAGCTGCGCGCCGATGCCTTCGATCTGCGCATGCTGCTCGAGAGCGAGCGAGGGCAGCTCCACGCCGCCGTCCGGACCGCGGATGCGTTCCGCGAACACGTCCCCGATGCCGGCGTCCTCCAGCTCATGAAAGGAAGAGACCTCGCTCGACTCGGCGACTACGCGGCCGCGACGCAGTTGTACGAAGCCTTCTCCCACGCGCATCCCATGCCGGGACCCGCTCGCTCACCCGCGAGTACGCTCGTGGGCGACTGGGCGCGGGCCTTCTGCTGGGAGCACGCGCTGGAAGCCGACGCCATCGCCGGCAGCGGTGACACGCTTCGCCTGCACGCGCTGGCCGACTCGATCGAGACGATCAGTGCGCGCAGCTACTACGGGCGCGACTGGCGGCTCGCGCACCACGTGCGCGGGCTCATCGCCATGCACGACCGCCGCTACGCCGAGGCCGAGCGCGAGTTTCGTGCGGCGCGATGGGGCGCGGCCGGGTGGACGCGCACGGTGGCCGAGCTGGCGCAGGCACAGCTCGCCCTCGGCCGCCCGCGCGACGCGATCCGCACACTGCGCGACGGCTACATCAGTCCGCTGGACGCGATGGGGCGCTACGAGACGCGCACCGAGCTCGACTTCCTGATGGCGAGCGCGTTCCAGCGAGCGGGGCAGGCGGACAGCGCGCGCGTCTACGCCGGCTACGTGCGCACCGCGTGGAATGACGCGGACCCCGAGGTGAAGCAACTGCTCGCGCAGCTCCCCTGAGGCACATCCTGTCCAAAGCGACGGGATGGGAACGTCAGCAAGTCACTACCGAGCAACGTGTTGACTTGTTGACGTCTGAATGAGCCCTCGGCGGATATTGGCGGCGTCCACGGAGACAACTCCCTGGTCGTCCGCGCCGATGCCCTGACGGGTCACGCCAGGCGCGACGACGCCGTCCCTTCCCACGCGCACGAAATCGGAGGTCCATCATGACTGGTCCGCAGCAGCCATCTGCCCAGAGCCTACCCCCGAGCAGTGGGCTCGCCCCGAACGTCGCCGGCGCCCTCGCCTACCTCCTCGGCCCGATCACCGGAATCTTCTTTCTCGTGATCGAGAAGCAGAACCAGTTCGTCCGCTTTCACGCCGCGCAGTCGACCGTGATCAGCGTGGCGCTGTTCATCCTCGGGCTGGTGCTCTCGGTGCTCGAAGGCATTCTCGCCATGATCCCCATCGTCGGCTGGCTCATCGCGATCCTGCTCTCGCTCGCACTCGGCTTCGGGGGATTCATCCTCTGGCTGGTGCTCATGTACCGGGCGTACCAGGGGCGTGAGTGGGAGGTGCCGTTCGCCGGTGCGCAGGCGCGGAAGCTCACGGCGCCGACGCCGGCGGCAGAGTAGGCATCGCCGGGAAGCCCTCTCTCTCGGAGCGCGTGATGTCACGCCGACCCTGGATCGGCGTCCCGCTGCTGCTCGCGTCGCTTGCCGCCGCGTCGTCTCGGGCAGCAGCGCAGCGCAAGGACGTCTACATGCCGTACAACGGCGTGCCTGATCACACGATCTTCGGCGCGCAGCTCTCGACCTCGGAATACGAGCACAGCTACAGCACCGCGGTCGGCGGCCTCGGCGAATTCACGTGCGGCATGACGTGGTCGGTGTACAAGCAGGGAAACGTCTACACCTACTTCTATCAAACGCACTCCGACCGGGGGATCGGCGGTCTGATGATCTGGTGGCCGATGACGGAGCTCAGCGGAACCGGCCTGCACTACGGTGTGCTGGAGTACGACTCGGGCATGCGGCAAGGGGAAGGGGCGCAGGTCAAGAGCCAGGCCGGCTCCCATGTGACTTTCACCGCGAACGGCCGCGGGCAGGTTGCGGTGTACCTCCAGTCCCTTTACCCGCCGAAGCTGGGCGACATGGTCTGTGCCAGCATGGAGGGGATGGAGGTCAGACCAGCGGTCATGGTCCCGGACGTTCCCGCGCCCTTCACGGTGACCGGCGCGTCACTTTCGCCGGTGAAGTACATCGGCCCATGCCCGGCGAACGTGACGTTCCGCGGGACCGTCAACACCAACAAGCCCGGAAGCATCGCGACACAATTCATCTTCGACGACGGTCTGATCTCGCCGACGACCGTCCTGCAAGTGCCGTCGACCCACGTCAGTGTAAGCTTCACGCGTCAGTTCACGGCATCGCGAGGTGGGACATACTCGCTCTCGTGGGAGCTCGACAAGAAGACCTCCGCGGCGTACTCCGTCACGTGTCTCCAGTCCGTCCCCAACGTCGCGCGGCCCACGCCGCGTTCAGCTCCCGCCAAAGCAACACGTCCATCTGTCCCCGGGCGGGACTCGAGCTTCACTCGGACATCACCCCGGTGATCGTCGCGTAGACCGCCGACGGTCCACGGCGAACACGAGGAGCCCGAGCCCGGCCAGGCCGAAGGCAGCCGGCACGACCAGACTGCTCGCAGCCATCGGATCGAGCGTGACGTCGAGTGGATCGCCCGGGTTCACGAAGACTGTCGTCGGTCCCGCGTGCCAGGCGGCATCCGCGTCACGCTCGGCCGAGATGTGGGTCCCGTGCCAGGTCGCCCCCGACATCACCGGGCGAAGATAGACGTGCCCACCGAACTCGTAGGCGACCCAGAGACGCGCGGCGTAGACGTAGCCCGCCCCCTCCTGGCTCCTGCTCCGCTGCACCACATCGACGCTGTCGATCGCTGCCTGCGTCGCCACCCAGCTCGTGCGCCGATGGTAGGCGGCGAATGCCACGGCCAGCGCGATGCCGAGGCACACGACGCCGAGCATGCCCGCCAGCGCGGCATCGCGACGGGACGATGCCACGACTCGCGGCCGCGGCGCGCGCACGGCCTCCGATCGGTCATCGCGCAGGTGCGTACCCACTGCCACGCCCAATGCGAGAAGGACGACCGCGACACCCGCAAGAATCAGCGGCCATCGGAAGAAGAACACCGTGTAGCCGGGATCGAGCGTGAAGTCGGCGGGATGTTGCGGGTCGATGAGCAGCGTCGCGGTCCCCTGACGCTCGGCGGCATCGACGGCGCGAGCCGCTCCCGCTGAGTCGCTCGAATACACACCGTCCATCCGGCGCGCGTGTGTGCGGCCGTCGTACACGTAGGTGAGCCAGATGCGCCGAGCGTAGGTCGGCGTCCTGGATGCCGAGGTCGACTTGGCGATGGTCGCACTATCTACGTGCGCCTGTACGCGTGGCCACGTCGCGAGCTCGTGGCGAAGCGCGTCGGCCGAGCGGGCCGCGAACCAGAGGGCGATGAGCCCCGGAATACAGAGGAGCAGGATGGCTCCCAGAGAGGTCCTGCCCATCCGCGCGCGCCTGGACGATGGGCGTGGTCGTGACGCGGCTTCCCTGATCGCGGCGTGCGGCATCGAGGGCTGCCAGGATACGTGCGGGCACACGATCGTGTCTCCGGAGTGAGGAAGTGAGCGGTGCATTCCAGCCTGCCGGCGCGCTCCAACCGCCAGCATCACGATCAGCAATGCTACCGCCCTTCGTCACCCCGCGGTCAACAAATCAACACGCTGTCCATGAAGGAGATGCGATACCTGTTGCCGCGGCCGCCCCTCGGCGCCGCGGCGGCTGCTCACTCCTGATCGCGGTGCATGGCTATCCGCCCCGCCGCATCTCCTCGAGCACCGCGCGCAACACGACCGCATCGTTGTGCGCTTCATCGCGCGCCCCGTACACGAGCGTCACGCGCCGTCGCGCTCCCTTCTTCGCGAGCGCCGCAAGCGCATCACGGTGCACCGAGAGCTCCGCGCGATACCGCCGCTGAAATTCGTCCCACTTCGCCGGATCGTGTCCGAACCACCGCCGGAGCTCGGTCGAAGGCGCGAGCTCCTTCATCCACTCATCGATCGCCGCGCGCTCTTTACTCACCCCGCGCGGCCAGAGCCGATCGATGAGAATGCGCTCCCCATCCTCGGGAGCCGGTGGTTCGTAGGCGCGTTTGATCGTGATCATGGGGAAACCTGGAAGGGCAGAAAACAGAAAGCAGAGAGTAGAAAGCAGAAAGCACGAACGATCAAGAATGCATTGTCATCCCGAGCGCAGCGAGGGATCCCGGGGCCGCTGTCATTCCGAGGGCGCGAAGCGACCGAGGAATCCCGGGCTACCGTCATCCCGTCTCGGACTCCCGTCATCGCGAGCACGAGCGAGGGATCTCACTGGCAGATCGAGATTCGTCGCTGCGCTCGGAATGACAACTCCTCCCTCCTTTCTACTCTCTTCTCTGCTTTCTGCTTTCTACTCTCTGCTTTCTGCTTTCTGCTCTCTGCTCTCTGTCGTCGACTCTCGCATACTTCCCGGCTCGAGCCCCACCTTCCGGCACCACGCCTCGTACGCGATCGGCGAGATCTCCGATGGCTTGATCTCGCTCCGTCCGCCCCAGAACACGTTCGTGTAGCCGACCGGGATGCCGACCGAGGCGAGGTGCTCATCGATCGCCTTCTTGTGCGCGAGCACGAGCTGCTTGTCCGTCCCGTGCGCGACCGCCATGAGGTTCACGTTCCCGAACTCGGGGCCGCCCTCGCGCCAGTACGCATGCGTGAGGATGTGATGCCGCCCGATCTCACGCCCCGCCTCGATCTCGCGCCCCTCGGGCACCTGCCAGTGGAAGAGCGCGTTGTAGCGCGTCACGCGCTCACCGCCCACCGAAGGCTTCACGTGCTCCAGGAACGTCGAGAAGCGCCCGATCACGCCGCGCTCATTGAGCTGCTGCGCCACACGCAGAAATTCCTCGAGCGAGACGCCCGCTTCATCGGCGCGAGCTGCCCACGGATTCTCGCGTATCTCCTCGACGGCGAACTCGCGCTTCAATGACTCGAGCACGCGCCACTCGAGCGGCGAGAGCTCCACGATGTTCGTGTCCATCACGCGCCCGAGCTCTTCCGTCTTGCTCCCCGGCTCCATCCCGCGCCGGCGCACGTGCCCCACACCCAGCGCGAACAGTCGCTTGGCCGGCATCACGCGGTACGCCTCCGCGCCCACCGTGCGTGCGAGGAAGTCGCAGTGCTTCCGCATCGAGAAGCCCTGCGGAACCTTGAGCGTGCTCCACAGTCGATACGCCGAGCCCGTCGTCTCGGCGTCCGTCGAGCGGATCACGACGTGACCCGAGAACGGATCGTCGTGCACCATGTACGCGAACGCCGAATCGAGCTTGTCCGCGGGGATGCGCCACGCCACGAGCGCCCCCGGCGCCAGGTTCGTCGCCATGAGCGTCTGGCGCACGCGGCGGATGGTGCCCGCGGCGAGCATCGCGCGAATGTGCTCGAGCACGACATCGAGCGGCAGCTCCGCGCGCCGCGCGATCTCGGCGAACGGATCGGGGAGAAAGCCCGCGATGCGATCCTCGGAGATGGCGAGGATGCGGGCGTTGGTGGGATCGGTGATCTCGACGGGTATCGTGACGGCCACCCGAACCTCCGGGAGGAGCGAGGAGTTATGAGTCGTGAGTCATGCATCGTGCGCCATGAGTGAACTCACCGCACGCAACATCACGAAACATAACGACCGGCGTGCTCGGCGAGTCAGCCGGGATCACGCGTGATCCGGAATCAGCAACACCTTCCCCGTCGTCGCGCGCCCCTCGAGCTGACGGTGCGCCTCGGCGGCCTGCGATAGCGGGAACTCGTGCCCGATGCGCAGCGTGAGCAGCCCATCGCGAATCCAGTCGAACACCTGCCCGGCGCGCTCGAGCAGCTCCGCGCGGGTCGCGACGTAGTGCTGCAGGCTCGGCCGCGTGAGGAACAGCGACCCCTTCTGCGCGAGAAGCTGCGGATCGATGGGCCCCACCGGTCCGCTCGACTGTCCGTAGAGCACCATCATCCCGCGGAGCGCGAGACAGTCGAGCCCCTGGAAGAACGTGTTGATGCCGACGGAGTCGTAGACGACCTGCACACCCACCCCACCGGTCAAGCGCTCCACTGCCGGCGCGAACTCCTCTCGACTGTAGAGAATCACCTCGTCCGCGCCGGCCGCACGCGCGAGCTCGGCCTTCGCCTCGGTCGACACGGTGCCGATCACGCGTGCGCCGCGAATCTTCTTCGCGATCTGCACGAGCAGGAGGCCGACGCCGCCAGCAGCCGCGTGTACGAGACACGTATCGCCGGCTTGCAGCGGATAGGTCGCACAGGCGAGATACTGCGCGGTCATCCCTTGCAGCATCGCCGCCGCCCCCTCCTTCGCGCTGATGCCGTCGGGGAGCGGTACGAGTCGATCGGCGGGGACGACAGCGTATTCCGCGTACGCACCACTCACTCCCTGATATGCCACGCGCTCACCGACCGAGACGTCGCGCACGTCGGGGCCGACGGCCGTCACCACGCCCGCCGCCTCCGTACCGAGCGTGCGGGGCAACGACTGCTTGTACAACCCCGTGCGGTGGTAGACGTCGACGTAGTTGACGCCCGCTGCCTCGATCTTCACCAGCGCCTGACCGGGCCCGGGCGTCGGCGTCGGGACCTCTTCGTAGCGCAACACGTCGGGGCCGCCGAGCGAGTGAATGCGGATGGCGTTCATGCGGAGTTCGCGGAAAGTGTTCTGGGTTGTGGGTTGTGGGTTATGGGTTGTTTTGAGGATCAATGGGGTCAGAGTCGATTGATCGCGAGCGATCAATC